>URTP01000026.1 GCA_900550835.1 uncultured Collinsella sp.
CCTCGATGAGCGCCGCGGGGACCGCGGCGTCGATGGCGATGTTGCCGTGCCCGCGGCACCACTCGGCCGCCGACGGCACGTTCGCCGTGAGCACGCCCCACCCGGCCATGTAGCCCTCGGAACGCGGGTCCGTGGCGTCGAGGAGGAGGACGGCCAGGCCGCCGCCCACGTACTCCCCGGCCACGAGGGCGAGGCGGACCGCCTCGCCCATGGAGTCGAACTCGACCGTGACCATGCGGCTACCTCCTCCTGACGGCGCTGAGCGGCTTCGGGGAGAAGTGCTCGTCGCGCTCGACGGCGGCGAACCCCATCTGGCGGTTCAGCTCGGCCATCTCCTTGATGCTGAAGTAGCCGAGCTCGTCGTCGTAGCCCTCGACGAGGCCGAACGCCTCGTCCGTGCCGTCGAACTCGAGCAGCCACCAGTCCCATCCGTTCACGCACGAGAAGTAGTGGGCGTAGACCGTGGGGTCCTCCGCCCCGTCCTGCCCATAGAGCCCCGGCACCGTCTTGGCGATTTCCACGGTCATCAGCTGCTGCATGTCTTCCTCCGTTCCGGGCACGTGGCCCTCAACATCTCGCCCCTGCGGGCAAAGCCGAATGGCGACGCCGCGCGTCGTCGTCGGCTTTGCTCCCTGCAAAGCCGCACCGGAGTGAAGACGGGTCAAGGGAGGTCCATGACGACCTCCACCAACCGGAGCGGAGCGGAGGTTTGTGCGGGGTCTCATGGGCCCCCTTGACGCGGC
The DNA here is from genome assembly GCA_900550835.1 of uncultured Collinsella sp. Classification (GTDB taxonomy): domain Bacteria; phylum Actinomycetota; class Coriobacteriia; order Coriobacteriales; family Coriobacteriaceae; genus Collinsella. The sequence continues at coordinate 744 of URTP01000026.1, forward strand.
GTAGCGGAGGTGCCACCCGGCCGCGGAGCCGTGGCCGATTCACGGCGGACGCCGGCAGCCCGCGTCCAACATCGATACCATTTAAGGCCCTATTTACTTTTTGAAAGGAGTCGCATGGAACTCGAAGACATCATTTACGAGCTCACTTGCCTTCATGAGTCGATGCTTTTCTGCTGCGAGGACCGATTCGGTAAGGAGGACCCGGTCTTCGCGCATTACCGCATGGCGCTGGGGAGGATCGTCAGGGACCTCGAAGAAACCGAGCGGCGCATTCGGACCGAAACGGCCAGTGCTAAATCACGTCAATAAGAAACGCCCCGGCAATTTACTGCCGGGGCATTTTTTAGAGCTCGATCTCCGCGATTATTTTTTTCATCTCGAGGGCCCATCCGAGCTGCTCCTCGATGTACCCCGGCCATGCGTCCTGGTGGCCCTTGATGGGGTGGCCCGCCTTGTAGAAGCGCAGCCCCGATGCCTTTTTCGCATCGAAGGGTGCCGCTGTCAGCCCGAGGTGCTCCTCGAAGACCCCGCTGTTGGCGATGGCGCGGTGCCCGATCTCCTTGTCGTCGTCCACGTACAGCTCGATGCCCGTGCGGCCCCTTTGCGTATCGATGAGCAGGGCGAGATGGTATGCCGAGACCCCCAGGCGAAGCGTCGACCAATGGTCCTTGCTGGGCTTCTGCGGGCTGAACTCCTTGAGGAACTCCGGATGGCCGCCCGCCACATCGCGGTAGGCCGTCCAGTACGCCAGCTTGACCTTTTCGGTCTCGCTGAGCCCCTCGGAGAGCTTCACGGTCTTGGTCCACTCGTTCGGCTGCTCGACCACGCCGAAGCGCGGGGCGGGCAGGGAGTCCCCGATCTTCCAGAGCTCGACCTCGACCAGGAAGAACCCGAAGTCGCTGTCGGTGTGCTGGTTGAGCCACTCGATGGCCTGGCGGTGCTCGTCGCGGGCGCGCGCCACGACCCAGATGACGACCTCGGCGCCCTTGCCGGCGGCGTACGTGATCACCTTGCCGAGATGGTCGTGGTTGGTGTCCTCGAGCTGGTTCTCGATGATCACCTTGCGGCCCGTACCGGACTCCTGCGCGTAGATGTCCACGTTGAACGATCCGACCGAGGACTCCGTCTCTATGAGCTCGAGCTCGATTCCGACCGCCGTCCCGAGGGTTGCGAGGTTCTGCTCCTCGGCCAGCCACTTGGTGAAGTCGTGGGCCTCATGCGGCCACACCTCGCGCAGGGGGACCTTATGGATGGTGTCCAGGTTATAGGTCTTCATCCGCCGCCCTCTCGACCGATAATCCAGTGCCGTTGTAGAGCCTCTCGCCGTCAAACGAACGCAGCAGGAGCCCACGACGTTCGTCGACGTCCTTCAGCTCGCACGGATACACGAATAGCAAAATGTTTTGTCGGTACTTGTAGTCAGCGTAGACATCCGGATCGCCCAATCGCGTAGGTATGGACGCGATATCGTCCGCCATACGCTCACTTGACCCCACGTATATTCCGAGATAGTCGCTGAAGTTCTTATCGTGGTCATGCCTGCGGTATGTCGCGATGAGATAGCAGCCGGGCATATCGTAGCCGTTGAACGCAGCTTCGGAGGCTTTGACCTGCTGGCAGATGAACTCGTGCAGGGGCATCACCGTCGACGCGCCTTCAAATATTGATTGCCTGGCGGCATCGATCTTCTTGCGAGCCTCCGCGGCGGCCCTTGAGTCCTGGAACGCCTTCGTGGCATCCCCCAACGCGCCGGCTGCCGCGCCGACGCCTTCCGCCGCCGCACCAAATCCCTTGCCGATGCCGTCGGCAACAGCACGCGCGCCGTTGGTTGCCCCGTCGGCAGCGCTTTTCACGGCTCCATCGACATCGAAACCGAGCTGCTTTGCCCCATCGACAACCCCGGCGGCGGCGGCTAAAACCCCCGCTGCAAGATTCACCGTGTCTTTTACGGTTTTCAAATTGACGGCCATATCGAGCCTTCCCTTCTATTCCGCCTTGCCAAATCGGTTCATGACCTCAAGCAACTCGCCCGTCGTGACGATTTTTGCCTGCGAGTTGCCGCTGAAAACTGCGTCGAGCTTGCTTCGTCCCACGTTGTCGCCTATTGCGAGGTACTTCGTGCTCTGCGCGGGCTTGCCATCGGTCGCTTTCATCCCGCATTCCTTAAGTGCGGCAAGGATCTCATCGCGATTGTAGCCCGGAGTAACGCCGGATACCTTCACCTTGAGTCCGACCGGATCAGTGATTTCGCCCGGATCGCCCCTGTGGCCCGCCTCCTCGGCTTTCGCCAAAACCTCTTCGATGGTTTCCTGCGACCCGTTCACCAGTCCCAAGCCCGTGAAAACACGCTTGCGGCCATGATGGGAGGAGGCATTCGGAGCCCAAACGGCGGGCTCGAGCGCACCGAACTCGCCGACCAGCCCACGGAAAACCCCAAGGCACGCCTCGGCGTCGCTCATGGCATCGTGGTGGCTATCAAGATGCACGCCGTAATGCTCGCAGAGGTCGACAAGCGCTCCGGGCAGACCCTTCTGCTTCGCCACCAGCATCGTATCGATTACTTCGATCTCGGGCATTTCGATGTCGTAGGCAGCCAGACTCTTCTTGATGTGGTGGATGTCGGCGCCGTTGGCGTTATGCGCGACCAGGATGTGGTCTCGCAGCAAATCCGCCAGACCGGCATCCTCCCAGAAGCGGACAAAGGTCGGCATGTCGTCCAGTGAGTCCCAATCGATTTCCAGATGAGACCTACTCCACCAACCAATCTCGCTCTCAGGATTGATCACCCGGCAAACCGGGTCGCCCAGGCAGTTTCCCTCAAGATCCGTGAGGATATAAGCGACCTGGCATATCCTCTGCTGGGGATTCGCCGTCTCGCTGTCCCAGAAGATATATCCCTTTTTCGCCATACGGCTTCCTTTCCCTTAAAACAAACTGTTATCCCATTCGGGTGCCTGGGTTATCGTCCCGACACGGGAAAGGAACAGCGCGTAGAAGGGGTCGTTCTTGAGATAGTAAACGCAGGCCGCCTCGTACTTGTCGCCCTTCTCCTTGGTCGTTGCCGACCCGTTGACGATAGGGTCAAGGGCATCGTAGACGGTCTTCATATAGCGACTCCCTTGTTGTTATTCAGACGTCACTATTTTAGCTAAGGACCGCCGGGACTCCTCCCAATTGGAGTTTATCGGTCGATAAGTCAAGCCGACCGGTCCGCGATTATCAATGGTTTATCTGCTTCACATAATAAATTGACTCAGGATTCACCCGCAATTCACCCGCAAGGTAAACCGATAAAGAAAAAGCTCGGAAGCAATTTTGCTTCCGAGCTGCAAGTTCTTGGTCGCGGGGGCAGGATTTGAACCTACGACCTCCGGGTTATGAGCCCGGCGAGCTACCAGACTGCTCCACCCCGCAATGTCTGGGCGCCTCATGTGCGCAAGAAAGAATCTTACGCGGGAGTTCGGTAAACGGCAAGGAAAATCTCGTAGAGCATAATTCCTTCATATTTAAACTCCTCAGCCCATATCACCGTCAACGAATCGCAGTCGAGCGCCGTCGGCGACGCGTATACAATGGTGCGCGTCCTTTTACGCCGACACCTGGAGTAGACATGCTGCTCGCTATCGATATGGGAAACACGCAGACGGCCATGGGCCTGTTTGACGGAGACGAGCTGGTGCAGTCATGGCGCATGCCCACCGACCGCTCCTATACCGCCGACGAGATCCACGTGCGCCTGATGGGCTTCTTTAAGATGTACGACCTCTCGCTCAACGCGGTCGATGCGATTGCCTTTGCCGGCGTGGTGCCGCAGCTCTCGCGCGAGTGGCACGCCGTGGCAGACGCCATCGTCATTGGGCCACAGACGGCCGCGGTGACCAAGCTGCGGGCGGCGCGTCCCCAGGCCGTTGGTGCCGACCGCATCGCCAACGCCGTCGCTGCCGAGACCTTCTACGGCGCCCCGGCGATCGTGGTGGACTTTGGCACCGCAACCAATATCGACGTCATCGACGAGGACGGCTATTACATTGGCGGAGCGATTGCGCCGGGCATCCGCATTTCGATGGACGCGCTCGCCGCCCGAGCCGCCAAGCTCGCCAGCGTTCCGCTTGAGGCACCCGAGCACGTCATCGGCCGCGATACCGAGGAGTGCATCAAAGTCGGCGCCGTAACGGGCGCCGCAGCCATGGCCGAGGGCCTGGTCGCCCGCATGAAGCGCGAGCTGGGGCGCGAGGACGCCACCGTTATCGCCACAGGCGGTCTCGCCAGCATCGTCGCCGATTCGACCGACGCCTTCGACGTGGTCGACGGGCAGCTCACTATCAAAGGCATCTGCGAAATCTACCGCCGCATGCAGAGGCTGGGGTAAGGCGGGGTTTAAGTCGAGCGCGAGCGGCGAACTAGGCAACGCATCGGTCCTATTCCTCAAAATCGAAATTTTTTCGATTTTGAGGAATAGGACCTTTTGCTAAGCCTCGCCGCACAACCACCTCGCCAGGTCCACGATCTGCACCCCATTGCGGTCCGTGGCCTCGTGATGCGTGCGGGCGAGAATCATCTTGGGGTACGCGTCGCCAATGCTCAGCAGTGGTGAAATCTCGCGTTCAAATGTCTTATCCGAGCTGATATCGTCGCTCACCTGAATATAGAGCTTCTCGCTCCGTTTGATTGCTACAAAGTCTATTTCATTTTTATAGAGCACGCCGACGTATACCTCGTATCCGCGGCGCAGCAGCTCGACTGCCACCATGTTCTCGTATACGCGTCCCCAATCCATATCACGTGTACCAAGAAGCGCATATTTAAACGCATGGTCTGCCAGGTAATACTTCTCGCCGCTCTTAAGGTATTTTTTGCCGCGAATGTCGTACCGACGAACTTTATAGAAGGCAAATGCATCACACAGGTACCCCATGTACGCACCGACCGTTTTGTTCGTTATCTTTAGCCCATCTGCGTTCAAAACATCCGTAATGTTGCGTGCCGACGTTATGTTGGAGACGTTGTCCATCATGTAATCGGCAATGCGCAGCAGTGCCGATTCGTTTCTCACGTTATGCCGCTGCACGATATCCCTCACGATGAGCGTTTTGAAGACATTGGAGAGATATTGGTAGCGCTGCTCCTGCAGTGGATAAGGGTAAGAGCCGGACATACCACCGGTTCTCGCGTACTCATCGAAGTCGCGATCGACCTCGCCCTCGTCACTATAGAAGCGATACTCCTCAAACGAGAATGGGAAAACCTCGATCTCGAACGTGCGCCCCGTAAAGAGCGTCGACAGATCGCTCGACAGCAAAAAAGCGTTCGATCCGGTGATGAAGATGTCGTACTGCTCGGATGCATGGAGGCTGTTGATCGCGCGTTCAAAGCCGTCGCACATCTGAACCTCGTCGATAAGCAGGAAGTTTTGCTTGCCGGACACTCGATGCTCTTTCACACAGGCGAGCAGGGCATGATATTCGAGCAGGCCCTCGAACTCGTCGAGGTTGTAATTGATATGGATGACATTCGAATTGGACAGATTTGCCTCCACGTAATCGCGGAGGGCCTCGAGCAATTTTGACTTACCGCTACGGCGAATGCCCGTTATGACCTTGATGTCCGGTACGCCAATAAGGCTCGTCAACGTGTCCATATATGACGTTCTATTGATGAGTTTCATTGGTGCCTCCCTGCGGTCTTCTATCGCTATTCCTCAAAAACGAAAATAATTCAGTTTTGAGGAATAGACTCTGCAACGAATATACCTCGTTAAAGGCCGAGCTGGCTTAATTCTATTCCTCAAAATCGAAAGATTTTCAGTTTTGAGGAATAGGGTGCTGACAACCCATTCCCCAGACAAGCAAGACCCTCCCCGGCACAGCCGAGAAGGGTCTTGTTGTCATCGTTATCTTTGAGTGCGGGCGCCGCGCGCTACAGCCCGCGAATGCGCACGGCCTCGGGCGGAAACTCTTGCTCGCCGGCGTCAGTCTTAATGGTCGCGCGGCCCCAGATGTCCAGGCCCGCAAACACGCCGACCGCGAGCGGCAGGCCGTTGGGCGACACCGCCGCGACCTGACGACCCAGCAGCGGCACCATATCGAAATACTCGCCCAGCACCGGGGCCAGCGGGCCGGCAGCGCCCTGTGGTGTGTTGGCGGCAACCGCCCAGGCGTCAACGCGAGCGAGCACCGCCGCGGCCAATGCCTCGACCAGTACCTCGTCGCCCATATCCACGCCGAGCTCGCCCAGTGCCGAATGCTCAATATCCACCGTCACCGCGGCAAACATGCCCGCGGCACCGGCACCGCCGTTGACGGCGACGCGCGCGAGCGACGTCTCAAACGCAGGCGCGCCGCACACGATGCCACTCGGCCACTGGATGCCCACCTTGCCGGCAAGCCCCAGGCCCGGCGTTGCGGCCGTGCCCGCGAGCGCGTCCATCATGCCCATTGCGGCCACAAACGGCAGGCCGTGGAAGGCGTGCATGTTCACATGGGGGCGCACGACCAGCGAAAACGTCAGCGATGCATCGCCCGCGCTCCACGCGCACCGGCCCGCGGACATGCCCTCGCGGCCCGCGTCACGCGCCGCGTCGAGCTCGGTACCGGCGACAACAGCATTCATCTCGATCATCTACATACGCCCCAATTCGCCCACGATATGGCCCACGCGATCCTCGGGCTCCTTGACCTCGACGCCGTTGAAGCGGAAGAACCGCGCCGGGTCGTGCATCAGGTCCTCGAGCGGCACCAGCACAAAGTCGCGCTCGCCGATCAGCGGATGCGGCAGGCGCAGCTTTTTGCCGCCGTGAGTCTCGCCATCCATCCACAGCAGGTCCAAGTCGATAGTGCGTGGGCCGTTGACCTTAGCCTTCTTGGAACGGTCGCGGCCCAGCTCGAGCTCGATCTTCTGCAGCTCGTCGAGCAGCACCAGCGGCGCCAGCTCGGTTTTGATCTCGATAACGGCGTTGGCAAACGCGTCCTGGCGCGTCTCGTAGGCCGGCTCGCTCTCGTAGATGCGCGAGGAGTTGGACACGCAGGTGAGCGGGATCTCGGCAATCATGTCGCGGGCGGCGCGGATGTTGTCGCAGCGATGCCCCAGGTTGGAACCCACGGCCACAAACGCGCGACGTGGCTGCGGCTTGGCGACAGCCCAGTAACCGTTCAGGAACTGCGCGAAACCGGTGACGTCGTGCACGCGCACGATGTTGGCACCGGCCTGGATGGCGCCCAGGCACACGCCAAACGTGGCGGCATCGCGCGCGGCGGCCTCGGTCACGCCCGAGACGGCGCCCACAAAACGCTTGCGCGACACGGCGCACATGAGCGGATAGCCCAGCGACGCCATCTTGGCGGTCTCGCGCTGGATGACGATATCCTCGTTGGCCGTCTTGCCAAAGCCCGGACCGGGATCGATGCAGATGCGGTCGCGCGACACGCCGGCATGGATGAGCGTGCGGGCCTGATCGGACAGAAAGCCCATGACGCGGCGCATGATGGGCGCCGAATCGGGCAGGGTAAAGCGGCGGAGCTGCGAGGTGGGCACATAGGCTTCCTCACGGCGGGCACTGCGGCGCATCATGGCGGCCAGGTGGTCGCTGGGCTCTGGTGTGGCTTCGGTAGCTGCGGGCACGGTCTCGGGTCCGGCGGCGGCAGGGGCAGCCTGCTCGGCAGTCGGCGTCTCTGGCTCGTCAACAGGCTCGGGCGCGGGCTCCGATTCGCCAAACGGCAGCGAGGGCTGCACCACGCCACCCGGGAGCTTTGCCTCGGGCTTAGGGTCGCCCAACAACTTGCCGCGACGGCGACGAGCGGGCTTCTCAGCCTCGCGCGCAGCCTCGGCGGCCGCCTCGCGCGCCTTCTCGGCAACAAACGCCGCGGCCGAAGTATCGAGCTGCACCGTCGCGTGCGTACGAGCGGGTGCGGCGACCTCGCCGGCGTGCATTACGATGACGCCGCAGGTGCTCGTCTTAACGAACTCGACCATCTTGGGGTCGGTGAAGCCCGTCACATCGTTGACAATCGAAGCACCGCAGCGCACCGCCGCCTTGGCAACCGCCACATGACGCGTATCGATCGAGACGATAGCGCCCTCTTTGGCGAGCGCGCGCACGACGGGCAGCACGCGACGCGCCTCCTCGTCGGGGTTGACCGGGGTAAAGCCGGGGCGCGTGGACTCGCCGCCCACGTCGATGATGTCGGCGCCGGCATCGAGCATCGCCAGGCCGTACTCGATGGCGGCATCCGGGTCGAAGTGCTCCCCGCCGTCGCTAAACGAATCGGGCGTCACATTGAGGACGCCCATGATGCGCGGACGATCAAAGCTGAGCTCGTACTTTCCGCACCGCCATGTCTTGCTGTCGTTCGCCATGAACATCCTCCTAAAATGCCCACGCCGCCGCGCTCGGGCGCTGACGGCGGGGTCGCTTTGCAATCAGTCTTTCTATTGTATCCGCGCGCGCGGACTAGAACGCAAACGCGGCCGCGATGTCGCAAGAAATCAGCAGGTCGGCATTTGCATCCTGATCGGTAGGCGCCAAATTGCAAATGGCCAGCGTATCGCCAGTAAAGTAACGCGTAAGGCCTGCCGCCGGATACACCACGAGCGAGGTCCCACCCACAATGAGGGCATCGGCCGCGGCAATGGCGGCAACGGCACCGGTCAACACATGCTCGTCGAGCGGCTCTTCGTAGAGCACCACATCGGGCTTGATGCGACCACCGCACGCGGGGCACACGGGCACGCCCGCGGCGTCCTCGTGCTCGCGCGAGCAAATCCACTCGGCGCTATAGACCGCGCCGCACGACTGGCAAATGTTGCGATGGACCGATCCGTGCAGCTCGAACACGCGCTGCGAGCCCGCCATCTGATGCAAGCCGTCGATGTTTTGCGTCACCACGGCATCAAGCTTGCCGGCGCGCTCCAGCTCGGCCAGCTTGGTGTGACAGCGGTTGGGCTTAGCGTTAAGCGCGATCATCTTGGTGCGGTAAAAGTCGAAGAACTCGGCCGGATGTGTCTCATAAAAGCTATGCGAGAGCATAGTCTCGGGCGGGTAGGCAAACTGCTGGTGATACAGGCCGTCCACGCTGCGGAAATCGGGGATGCCACTTGCCGTGGAAACACCAGCGCCGCCAAAGAAGACCACGCGCTTGTGGGTGTCAAACAGATCCGCCAGCGCGGCGGACGCCTGCCTGGGGTCCGATATTGCCTGCGTCATATGAGCCCTCCGTCCTTGTTGATCGGGCGGCGTCGGGCGATGTCCCAGCATGCGACCTTTAAGTCAGCATGCGCGGAGCCCACCCCGCCCCTGTTGCGCTAATCTTAAGCCTGCCAACCCCGTCGAAAGGACACCATGCCTCAGACTTACACTTTCGCCTCGTGGAACGTCAACGGCCTGCGCGCCGTGCTCAAAAAGGACCCGAGCTTTATCCAGATCGCGCAAGAACTCGACGTCGATATCCTGGCGCTGCAAGAGACCAAGTTGCAAGAAGGCCAGGTCGATATTGACCTGCCCGGCTATCACCAAACCTGGAGCTACGCCGAGCGTAAAGGCTATTCGGGCACTGCGGTCTTTAGCCGCCAGGAACCGCTGCGCGTGCTGCACGCCGACGCGCTGCTACCCTACGCCGGCGAGGGTGAGGCGGCAGAGCTCGTGGCGCAGGCCGCGACCGAGGGCCGCGTCTGCGCGCTCGAGTTCGACAAGTTTTGGTTTGTCGACGTCTATACGCCCAACGCCCAAAACGAGCTCGCGCGCATCGATGTGCGCATGGCCTGGGACGATGCCTACCGCGGCTTTTTGAGCGCGCTTGAGCGCGAGGCCGGCAAGCCCGTCGTAACCTGCGGCGACTTTAACGTGGCGCACGAAGAGATCGACCTTAAGAACCCCAAGTCCAACCGCGGCAACGCCGGCTTTTCGGACGAGGAGCGCGGTAAGTTTACCGAGCTCCTCGACGCCGGTTTTACCGATACCTGGCGCGCGGCAAATCCCGACGTCGAGGGCGTCTACAGCTGGTGGAGCTATCGCTTTAATGCCCGCAAGAACAACGCCGGCTGGCGCATCGACTACTTCCTGGTGAGCGATGCAATCGCCGGCAATGTGCGCGACGCCGGCATCCGCGGCGACATCTTTGGCAGTGACCACTGCCCCGTCACCCTCACCCTAGAGCTCTAGCCCCAACTAATCCCCTGGGGACGGAGGAAAAGGGATCATTTTCACCTCGCGAGGGCATCCACGCGGCCCGCTTGTCACGAAACTGGCCCATCTACTACGTTTAAGCCACTACCCTCAACCACAGCGAACAACGCAAAAAGAAAACCGCAGGTAGAAAGCCTACGGTTTTTCATAAAACACGGTTGTGGTTGGGGGTGTCGGGCCAAACGTAGTAGATAGACCGATTTCGTGGCGGGCGGGTTCAGCTGATTCCCTGGGAACGTCTGGAGGCGAAAGAAAACGGATCAATTTGGCTCTCCGAGGGCCACGATGCCCGTCGTATCAGCCGGCTATTTCAAAACTATGCCGGTTTACGGGGCTGAATCGCGAACCCCCAACCATATGCAATTCTGAGATAATAAAACCGCAGGTAGACGGTGTGCCCTATTTCAAAAATAGCCGGCATGGTCTGCTTGTGCCAATCTGGCCCCGTAAACCGGCATAGTTTTGAAATGGCGCTTCGGCAGTATTGATTCCCGCCCCGGCGTAACCAACCCTACAGCCCGTATTTCACGACGACTCGGTTGATGCGGCGACACCAAGGCTTGTACAGGGCGACCAAAAACACGCAGGTCGCAAGGCCGTGCGTGATATCGAACGGTACGGCGGTGGCAAGACGCGCCATGGCACCCGCCCACGTGAGCGGTTGAACAAAACCGATAATGTCGTAGGCGTTGATCACAACGCCGTACAGCAAACCCGAAGCAAAGCCGTAGGTCAGCAGCGCCGGCATACGCACGGTGCCATCGGCGCGATCAAAAGCACCCGCATACGCCAGCGCACCGCCAACGTATCCCACGAGCCCCCAGGCATACATCTGCCACGGCGTCCACATGCCCTGTCCAAAAAAGAAATTGCTGGTCAGCGCCGCCAGCGCGCCAACCATAAAACCATTGCGGCGGCCAAGCGTCGCCCCCGCGATAATGGCGATGGCGCTCACCGGTTTAAAGTCGGGAATGGGGCCAAACAGAATGCGCCCCGCCGCAGCCAACGCCGCCAGAACCAGCGTTGGCATAATCTGGCGTAAGCCCGGGCGCGACGCCTCGTAGCCCGCAAAGAACAGCGCGAGCACCAGCGCCACCACGACAAGCATGGCAAGTGCCGCCTGTTCAACGCCCGCCAGCAACGCCGCAGCCATCACGGCTGGCACCGCCAGCAGCAGCGGGATCTCCAGTTTTGCGAGCAGGCGCGCGACGCGATAATCCGTCATCCCATCACGCCCTATAAAACACGTTGTCGGCAAAGAAGTCTGCCGGCGGCTCCACGCAGGCAATCTCACCGTCAAACATCATGGCAACGTCATCGGCAACCTGCTCGGCAAAATCCAGATCGTGCGTGGCCATGATGACGGTGCCACCAACCTTCGCATGGTCACGCAGGGCGCGGGCGATGATGCGGCGGCTGAACAAGTCTAGACCCTTGGTGGGCTCATCGAGCAATAGCAGTTCGGGGCCGATTAGCAGCAGTTTTGCCAATGCAAGCAGTTGACGCTGCCCGCCCGAAAGATCGTACGGATGGCGCCCATCCAGACCCGACAGCCCCAAGCTCGCCGCACGCTCCCGCGCCAAGTTCTCGTCATATCCGCAGGTCGAGGCCCATTCCATCAGCTCATCGCGAACCGTCTCGGCAACCAGCAATGCTTTGGGGTTCTGAGGCAGCAGCGCCGCCGAGGCCGCTCCGCGCACCATGCGACCGCGCTGCAGCTTGGCGGTCTTCGCCAGCACCGAGAGCATCGTCGACTTACCGCATCCGTTGCCGCCCACGATCGCATGCACCGCACCGGCCGAAAACGCCACGTCGAGCCCGCGCAGAACCCAACCGCCCGCGCGATCGTAGCGAAACCAGCTCCCTGCCAGGGTGGTAGCCGACCCGCCGTGCATTTTTTGGAGTATTCTGCTCCCATCCGTGCGCGGGAAGGCTTCTGAGCCGTTCTCGAGCGACGTTTGCGCCACAAATTCGGACGATTTGTCCAATTCCGAACTTTTTTTCGCGCTCGATACGTCCCCGGGCGGCTCCAGAGAGCCCAAATAGTCCTCACGCCTGCTGAATACTCCGTTTTTTGCACATCGGACGGCACCCCACCCCAACATGTCGTCGGAAAACAGCGATTCTCGACGCCCCAAAGAAGCCATATCCGCCACCTCGCGCACGCGACCGTCCTCAATCCGGTACGCACACGTCGCATACTCGAGCATTGGGCGCGGTTGATGCGTAGCCACAACAACCGTGCAGCCCAGCTCGCGATTCACACGAAACAGCGCGTGCAGAAAATTCTTCTCGGCAACGGGATCGAGCTGAGACGTGGGCTCGTCGAGTAGCAGCACACGCGGACACAGCGCCAGGACGGCGGCAAGCGACAGCAGCTGCTTGCGGCCGCCCGAAAGCGTATCGGTATCGCGATGAAGCCAGTCCTCCAGACCAAAGAAATAGCTGGTCTCAGCTACGCGACGGCGCATCTCATCACGTGCTAGCCCCAAGTTTTCCAGGCCAAACGCCATCTCGTGCCACACGGTTTCGCACACGATCTGGTTCTCGGGATCCTGGAACACATAGCTCACGCGCTCCGCCGATGCCCGCACGTCCATGTCGGCAACGTTCTCGCCCAGCACGCGCGCATCACCAGTGCGCTCGCCCGCCGGAGCGATCTCGGGCTTGAGCAGCGACAGCAGCGTCGACTTACCCGAACCGGTACCGCCAACAAGCAGCGCAAATGCACCTTGGGGAACACGCCAATCAAGCCCCTCGAGCACCGGTGCCTCGGCCCCGGGATAGGCAAAACTAAGGCCCTGCACCTCAATCGCCGGAATATCCGGGCCGCACGCCGCGCCCGACACCGGGCCCCTATCCAACCGAGCCATCAGCCAAACCTCTTCTCATCAATCGCATGAAACGCGCAAGGCAGCACCATCCAGGCAGCGTACACGACATAGCCCGGCCACGGCGCCGGCACCGAGAGCTGCGGATAAAACGAATACTGCGTCGTCGCGGTCCACGCCACTGCCACCGCGGCAGCACCAAACAGTGCGAGCCCGGCCAGCGCGGCAACGTCGCTGCGCCCCAGTCGATACCGCGCATACGTCGTACGACGCGTCGCGGCACCCCACCCGCGCGAGCGCATCGCGTCCGCGCGCTCCAGCGAATCTTCCATGCCCCAGCCCATCAACACACTCGATGCCCGCAAACGCGAGCGCACGGGGTCGGCCGGCGCGCGGCCCGGCACATCAATCGCATCCTGCACCGCCAGCACCGTACGACCGCGGCGCAAAAACTGCGGGATAAGCCTCATGCACATCGAGATCATGAGCGCAATCACCGGCGCGGCATTGCCCAGCAGCGCGAGTACCTTGTCGTATTCGAGCATCGATGCCGCCGCCTCAAACCACAACACGCTCGCCACAAACAGCCCGCCCATGCACAGGCCGTATACCATGCTCTCCAGATACACCGCGCGCATGCCAATACGGAACAGCTCCGTCGAACCCGAGGCGCTAAACAGCGGATTGAGCAGCGCGACGATCAAAATCACCGGCAGCTGCCAGCGGAGCGCGCCCAGCGTGCGGGCAGCCCCACGCGTCGCAAATCCATACGCCAGCCCGCCTGCGAGCGACAGCGCGATCAGTACCGGCTGCATCGAGAACATAGTGAGCCCCAGCGTCAGCACTATATAGAGTGCCGGCACAGCCGGATGCGACATCGAGAATGCCGCGACGGGCCCGCCGACAAACTCCTCTCGTATGTTATCCACGGGCACCCCCGTTCCCTCGCTCAAACAACAGCTCCGCAGCACCGCCAACGCCGCACGCACGCAGTGCAAACGCCACGCCGGCGGCGCAAGCCTCAACCGCCGCAAACCAATCGTTACGCGCTCGTCATATGCCTGCGGTATCATATTGCGCCGTGTATCGTTTCCAAACACACGTCTCTATAACGTAACAGGAGATCACATGGACGCAACCGCAATTATCCTCGCTGCCGGCGAGGGCACCCGCATGAAGTCGAACCACTGCAAGGTTTCGCGCAAGATCCTGGGTAAGCCCATGGTCCAGTGGATCGTCGACGCTACCATCAAGGCCGGCTGCAGCCGCGTCGTGGTCGTCATCGGCAGCCACGCCGACGAGATGCGCGCCCTCATCGACGGCGCCTACGCCAACAGCGCCACCAAGGTCGAGTGCGTCGAGCAGACCGAGCGCCTGGGCACCGGCCACGCCGTAAAGGTCGCGCTCGAGGCCTGCGGCATCACGCAAGGCCCCGTCGTCGTGCTCAACGGCGACCTGCCGCTCATCACCGCCGACACCGTCGCCAAGTTCGCACAGACCGTCGCCACCGGCGAGCTCGCCTGCACCGTCATGACCATGACCCCGCCCGATCCTTTCGGCTACGGCCGCATCAAGCTGGGCGCCGATGGTCAGATCGAGCGCATCATCGAGCAGAAGGACTGCACGCCCGAGCAGGCCGCCACGCTGCTGGAGTGCAACGCCGGCTGCTACGCATTTGACGGCACGCAGCTCGCCGCCCACATCAACGAGATCGGCAACGACAACGCGCAATCCGAGTACTACCTGCCCGACATGCTCGAGATCCTCAAAGGCCACGGCCAGGCTGTCTCCATCTTCCACTGCGACGACTACCGCGACGGCCTGGGCGTCAACAGCCGCATCCAGCTCGCACAGCTCACCGCCATCGCGCGCGACCGCATCAACGAGCACTGGATGGCCGAGGGCGTTACCTTCATCGACCCCACGCAGGCCTGGATCGGCCCCGATGCCGTTATCGGCCGCGATACCGTCGTGTGGCCGCAGACGCACCTGATCGGCCACGTCACCGTGGGCGAGGAGTGCCAGCTCGGCCCCAACAGCCGCCTCACCGACACCACCGTCGGCAGCGGCTGCGTCATCGACGAGACCATCGCCATCGAGGCCGTCATCGAGAACGGCGTCGATTGCGGCCCGCGCGCCTACCTGCGCCCGGGCACCCACATGCTCGACGGCTCCAAGGCCGGCACGCACGTGGAGATCAAGAAGTCCACGATCGGCGAGGGCTCAAAGGTACCGCACCTGTCCTACATCGGCGACACCACCATGGGCTCCGGCGTCAACGTGGGCGCGGGCTCCATCACCTGCAACTACGATGGCGTGCACAAGCACAAGACCGTCATCGGCAAGGACGCCTTCATTGGCTCCGACACCATGATGGTCGCGCCCGCCCAGATCGGCGACGGCGCGCTCGTGGCCGCTGGCTCCGTCATCACCGAGCCGGTCCCGGCAGACGCGCTCGGTCTGGGCCGCGCCCGTCAGGTAAATATTGAGGGCTGGGCCGCCGATTATCGCCGTCGTCTGCACGAGGACGACGAGGTATAACGTTTTACCAAGCACAAAAGGAGCTGCTCCATGGGGGCGGCTCCTTTTTCTATCGTGACCTGCGCAACCGGATGAGTGGTCGGTTCGTGTCCGTTGGCGGTAAAGACGTTATCAGGACCCGATAAACCCCGCCGCGCGGTTACAATGCAACAAGGCATCTATATGGCATTCGATGTATAAAGGAGAAGGGTAATGCCGATTAATGATCCCGAGAAGTCGGAGAATATGCGCAAGTCCATCCGCGTGTATTCCGGTTCCTCCAACCGTCCCCTCGCTCAGAAGATTGCTGAGTACCTTGGGGTCGAGCTTTCGGGCCTTACGCTAAAGCAGTTCGCCAATGGTGAGATTTACGCCCGCTACGACGAGACCGTCCGCGGCGCCGACGTCTTCCTGATTCAGTCCGTGGCCGGCGGCAACGTCAACGACATGCTCATGGAGCTGCTCATCGCCACCGACGCTGCCAAGCGCGCATCCGCCCGCTCCATCACCGCCGTTATCACCCACTACGGCTATGCCCGCCAGGACCGCAAGGCCGGCCCGCGCGAGCCCATCACCGCCCGCCTCGTCGCCAACCTGCTCGAGCGTGCCGGCGTCAACCGCATCATCACCCTCGACCTGCACCAGGGCCAGATCCAGGGCTTCTTCGATATCCCGGTTAACCACCTGTCCGCACTGCCGCTGTTTGGCCAGTACTACAACGACATGCACTTCGACACCGACAACCTGGTTGTCGTCTCCCCCGACGTGGGTCGCGCCAAGGCCGCCAAGAAGCTGTCCGACATGCTCGGCTGCGACCTGGCCATCGCCCACAAGGGCCGTCCGCGCCACAACGCCGCCGAGGTCATGGGCATCATCGGTGACATCAAGGGCAAGACCTGCATCATCAACGACGACATGATCGACACTGCTGGCACCCTGTGCGCCAACGTCAAGGAGCTCAAGGCTATGGGCGCCGGCGACATCTACGTCTGCGCCACCCACGGCATCTTCTCCGGTCCGGCCATCGAGCGCCTGAACGATGCCCCCATCGTCGAGTGCGTCGTCACCGACGCCATCCCCGTCGAGGTCGGCGGCAAGATCAAGACTATCTCGGTCGCCGAGGAGTTCGCTCAGGCCATCTCCGCCGTTTACCACGAGGAGCCCGTCTCCACGCTCGTCGGCGGCGACTTCGCGCTGTAGTCGCATCGTCCTTGCAACCCGGCGCATCGCCGCCGGAACAGAAGAAACCCCCGCGCTCCCCCTTGCTTCGCAAAGGTCGCGCGGGGGTTTCTTCTGTTCCGGCGGCTCGC
>URTP01000027.1 GCA_900550835.1 uncultured Collinsella sp.
AAGCTTAAAGGCGGGAGAGCCCGCCGGCATAAAGAGCACAGCGTCCAAGTCGAGCGACTCGCGCGCCTGCTCGGCAGTCACCAGGTGCCCGTAATGAATCGGGTCGAATGTGCCGCCCATAATGCCAAGCCGAAACTCCTTGCCCTCTTTTATGGGCAGCTCGGGCAAACCGATTCCACCGCGCAGCGACATGGCTTACTCGCCCTCCGAGGTCTCGGCATCGTCCGCGGCATCCGCCGCATCGACAACCTCGACGCCCTCATCCGCAGCATCGGCCACGTCAATGGCCTCAACGGCAACGTCCTCGCCAGCGTCCTCGAGCTCCTCGTACTCCGAGAAGTCCTCAGCGCCCTCAAAGTCAAAGGCACGCTGGCAAATGCGGACCTCGTCGCCCGCACGGCAACCGGCCTTCTCGAGCGCGTCGTCAACACCCATACGTGCAAACTTATGCTGCAGGTAAATGACGGCTTCCTCGTTTTCCCAGTCGGTCTGGATGACCATGCGCTCGATGGCACGACCAACCACACGGAAGGCACCGGGCTCCTCCTGGACAATGCGGAACCGCTTCTCGCGCTGCAGACGGCGGCGCTCCCACTCCTCGTCGCGAAGATCGACCGGCTCATCGGAAACCGCCAGCTCGGCGCGAAGCTTAGCCACCTGCTCGCCCACGGCAAGCATCAGCGTATTGAGCCCGGCGCCCGTCACGGCGGACACGGCAAAGAACATATGTCCATCGTCGAGCGCGGCGCGCTTGAGGTCGGCAATCTTGTCGGCCGTGCCCGGCGCATCGCACTTGTTGGCGACAACGATTTGCGGGCGCTCCGAGAGCTCTGCGCCATACTGCTCGAGCTCACGGTTGATGATGCGGTAATCCTCAACCGGGTCGCGATCCTCAAAACCGCCCGTCATGTCGACGACATGCATGATCAGGGCCGTACGCTCAATGTGGCGCAGGAACTGGTGGCCTAGGCCCCTGCCCTCGCTCGCGCCCTCGATCAAACCAGGAACGTCGGCAACGACGTAAGAATACTCACCGGCACGCACCATGCCGAGGTTCGGCACGAGCGTTGTAAACGGATAGTCGGCGATCTTGGGACGGGCGGCACTCATGCGCGCGATAAGCGAGGACTTGCCCACCGAGGGGAAGCCCACGAGTGCGGCATCGGCCATAAGCTTCATCTCAAGCTCAATCCAGTGCTCCTCGGCCGGTTCGCCCAGCTGAGCGAACGCGGGCGCGCGGCGCACCGACGTCACAAAGTGCGTGTTGCCCAGGCCACCGGCACCGCCGGGCGCCACGACAACGCGCTCGCCATCGTGCACCAGGTCAGCAATCTCGAACATCGGGGTCTGCGTCTCGGGGTCGAGCTCGCGCACCACGGTGCCCATGGGAACCTTCAGGATCAGGTCCTCGCCGCTCTTGCCGTTACGACGGGCACCCTGCCCGTGCGTGCCGCGTTCGGCGCGGAAGTGATGCTTAAAGCGGTAATCGATCAGCGAAGACAGCTGAGCATCAGCCTGGATGACGACATTGCCGCCACGACCGCCGTCGCCGCCATCGGGGCCGCCCTTGGGGACAAATGCCTCGCGCCTAAACGACATGCATCCGGCTCCGCCGTCGCCGCCGCACACGTTAATGCGGCTGATATCGGTGAACTGTGACAACAGAATCGCCTCCTACAAAAAGAGGGAGACCCTTGAATCCTAAAACTCAAGTGCCTCCCACATATGTGCTCTATGAAGGGTGAATTACGCGTTCGCGAGCGGGCGTACGCTGACCCTGTGCTTGATACCCTTGTGGAACTCAACGGTACCGTCGACCAGCGCGAACAGCGTATCGTCCTTGCCACGGCCAACGTTCTCACCCGGGTGGATGTGAGTGCCGTGCTGACGGACGAGAATCGTGCCCGTGGTTACCGTCTGGCCGGCATAGCGCTTCGTGCCAAGGCGCTGACCGCGGGAGTCACGGCCATTACGGGAGGAACCGAGTCCTTTTTTGTGTGCCATTGTGTATACCTACTCTTTCGTTACGAGTGTAATCTACTCGGCGACGGGAGCCTCGGCAACAGCCTCGGCCTCTGCCTTGACAGCCTTCTTGGCGCGGGACGTAGCCTGGACCTTCACGATCTTCAGCTTGGTGAGCTGCTGACGGTGACCCTTCAGACGACGATAGCGCTTACGCTTGTGGAACTTGAAGACCAGCTGCTTCTCGCCCTTGAACTGCTCAACGATCTGAGCGGTAACCTTGGCCTTGGCCAGCTTGTCGGGATCGGTGACGATCTTCTTACCATCGTTGAGGAAGATGACCGGCAGGGTGACCTTGTCGCCCTCATTGCCCTCGATCTTCTCGACGGTGATGACATCGTCGGTGGCGACCTTGTACTGCTTGCCGCCCGTGTTAACGATTGCGTACATGTTTACTTGCCCTTCATGCATCAGTTAGTGCAACAGCCGAATATAGTAGCAGGCGAAAATACCCCCGTCAACGAGTATGTGGAGCAAATCCACAAGTTCGCACAGGTATGGGGCTGACGAGTCGGCCCTCGTCGTCCTCGCATGCTTGATTCTGACGCTCGACATCGTAGGAGCAGATGGTCACGAGGTCTTGCATACCGGTGGAAACAATAGGTGCATCCACGCCCGGGGTCAAGCCCTGCAACAAAACATCAGCAGCGGAAAGCAAAATTTCCGGACGCATGGAGCCCTCGTTGTCGGCATGGGTGTCGAGCATGAGCACCAGATGGTCCGGACGCTCCCCAGCCGTGAGCTCATAGCCCACGAGCGTGTGATCCAAATCCAAGCGCTTGCTCTTTTTGCCGCGCGCGTAGTCGATGCCATGGTCGGCGCGCAGCGTGTCGATCGCACGACGCACCTCGTCGGCGCTTACGGGCGCCTCGGGATCCAAGTGCAGGTCGATGCGATACGACAGACGCGTGAGCTGCGCCGTCAACGCCGGCGTGCGCACGTCGATATACGCCGCCTCGATGGGCGCCAGATCGGCCGGTGACGCCGCAGCCAGGCGCCCAAACGCCTCGTCGAGCGCCACGAACTCGGTCATAAACAGGTCATACCACTCGCAGGTCGACGACGTACCCACCGGTAGCGCCGAAGAGAAGCCCACGCGCATGTGCGGAGAGAAGCCCTGCGTGACGGCATAGGGAAGTCCCGCACGGCGCACGATGCGCTCAATGGTATGGATTACTTCGAGATGGCCCAGGTACTTAAGGCGATCGCGCTTGCCATAGCGAACACGAAGCCTAAAGAGCGTGGGGTTGTCGGTCAGGCGCTCACTCATGCGCGATCACCCATCAATACATTCTTGACGTGGAGCGTGGGGCAGATTCCGCAGCCGGTGCACGACGTGCGGGTGCAGTCGGGAGTCGTGACACCCTCGAGCGAGCGACGGGACTCGCGCTCGAGGAAGCCACGCGTGCAGCCGGGGCTCACATGCTCCCACGGCAGGCGCCAGTCCAACTCGTAGGGCAGGTGCACGAGCTCATTGAGGTCGATGCCGTTTTTGGCAGCAGCCTCCTTCCAGTTATCGAGCGAGAAATGCTCTACCCAGGCGTCAAAGCGAGAGCCCGAGCGCCAAGCGTCGATGATGACGGGCGTCATGTCACGACCGGCGCGGGACAGCGCGGCCTCGATGAGCGAGGTCTCGGCATCGTGGTAATGAACGCGGACGGCACGGTTGCGAACGCTCGTGATGAGCAGCTTCTGGCGACGCTTGACGTCGTCGTAGTCGAGCTGCGGGCACCACTGGAACGGCGTGGCAGCCTTGGGGATAAAGACCGAAACCGAGATCGACACCGAGATCGAGCCGCGACGAGCCTTGGGCACCACGGAACGACCGAGCTCCAGCACGTGATCGGCCAGATTGGCGATGGCCACGATGTCCTCGTCGCGCTCGCCGGGAAGGCCCATCATAAAGTAGAGCTTCATGCGGTTCCAGCCGGCCTCGAAGGCCGCCTTGGCCGCACGGTCCAGGTCCTCCTCGGTCACGTTCTTGTTAATGATGTCGCGCATGCGCTGGCTGCCGGCCTCGGGCGCGAACGTCAGGCCGCCCTTCTTTTCGCCGGCGACCGACTCGGCCATATCCACGCCAAACGAATCCAAGCGCTGCGACGGAATAGACACGCGAATACCCGTATCTTCCAGGCGACGGTTGAGCCTGTCAAGCACGTCACGAATGCAGGAGTGGTCGGTCGTGGAGAGCGAGGTCAGCGACACCTCGTCATAGCCGGTCTTTTCCAGACCCTGAATCACCGACGAGACGATCTGGTCGGCCGAACGCTCACGCACCGGGCGATACGTCATGCCGGCCTGGCAAAAACGACAGCCGCGAGCGCAGCCGCGCAGAATCTCGATAGACAGGCGGTCGTGAACCAGCTGCGCATAGGGCACGCACGACTGCGACAGCGGATTCGTGGCGCCGAAATCCTCGACGACGCGTTTGTAGACCACGGTCGGCGCATCCTTGCCCTCGCGCGGCACGGTGTAGCCGTGCGGCGAGCAGGGCTCGTCGTGACGAACCTCATAGAGCGACGGCACGTAGTTGCCGGCAATGGATGCAAGCTGCTCAACAATCTGCGCGCGCGGGACTCCTTCGTCGCGCAGGCGGCGATGCAGCTGGCAGGTCTCGAGCAGCGATTCCTCGCCCTCGCCGATGAGGATGGCATCGAAGAAGGCCGCGTACGGCTCGGGGTTGTACACCGAGGGGCCGCCGGCGATGATGATGGGGTCGTCTTCACCTCGGTCGGCCGCTAACAGCGGAATGCCAGCGAGATCGAGTGCCTCAAGGAAGTTCGTCACCGCCATCTCGTGCGGCACATGCAGGCCGACGATATCAAACGAAGCGACCGGCGCTGCACCCTCGAGCGAGAGCAGCGGAATGCCTGCCTCGCGCATAGCGTCACCCATATCGGGCCACGGCACATAGCCACGCTCGCAGGAGATGCCCTCGGCCTGGTTAAGGATGTTGTAGAGGATGGCGATACCCTGGTTGGGCAGACCAACCTCGTACACATCCGGGTAGATCAGGCAGCAACGGTAGTCGGCATCGGCCTTGGAAAGCGTGCCCCACTCGTGATCGATATAGCGACTCGGCTTTTCGACCTTGGCGAGCAGCGGCTCAATTAAATGAAAACAGTCTTGATACGGAACGCGCAACGGAAAACCCCTAAGCAGCGAGATCGGACGCGTCTTGGTAGGACGCCATAGGACGGGTAGCGCCCGCGACCGTGGTCACCAGATCGCGAACGCGGGAGAACGTGGCAGTGACCACCTCGTTGGCACGGCTGTAGTCGACATCGCGCTCGTAGAGCGAAACGAGCGCACGGCCCATGCCATAGGTGCCCGCGGCAGCAGTGAGCGCCTTGACGGCAAACCCAATATGCGGCGTCTGCTTGACGAGCGCGCGGGTGACCGCGCGGATCACAAGACCGCCGACAAGCACGCCCGCGACCTCGTAGCCGCGCTCAGGCTTAATGCCGCGTCCAAAGACGGCAGCGAGCTCAAAGAGCATGCCCACCTGCGCCAGCGCCATAACGGGATAATCGGCGCCCGGCAAAAACACCAGCGCACCGGTCGCCATATTAGTGAGCGCGCACGAGGTGATGATACGATTGGCCGCCGCGATGCGCATGAAGGCAAAGTTCGCCGCAAAAGCCGTTTCCCTTTCGGTGCGATCGAGAATCCAGCGGGCAAGCGTCTCGAGCAGATACGTCTTATCGGTTGCCGCTACCACGCCGAGCATGGGCGTGGACTCCTCGATAAACGGCACCTCCACAGCTGACTCGGCAAGCACGCACACGGGCGCGCCGGCGATCACGAGCTCCTGCACGGCACTCTCCAAGCGGTCGGAACCGCACGAGAGCACCAGTACCACATCGGTATCGGTCTTTGGAGCAATTCGCTCCTCCCCCAGACGCTCGACGCGCACAATGCCCGAGGTCGTCTGCGGCACAAAGGCGTCACGCACCGTCTCGGCCAGAAAGCGCGAGGCGGACGAATCCAAATAGACCGAGACGCGCACCGGCGTATCGGAATCCTTCTTAACGGACGCGCCCATCTTAAAAGCGCGGGTCAGCTTATCTACGGGAATTTTCATAGCAAACCCCTCCAGCGGTTACGCGGCGCCCGAACGATGCCGCCATATGGATTGTACGATACCCACCGTCAGCAGCTGAATCATCATCGAAGACGAACCGAAGCTAATAAACGGTAGCGGAATACCGGTAATCGGCATCATGCCAATGCACATGCCGATGTTTTCGAAGGTCTGGAACGCCCACATGCCAACGATGCCCACACACGATAGGCGCAAGAACAGCGACTCACACTTAAAGGCGACGCGAATCGTCGAAAAGATCAGCAGCACGTAGAGGCATAGGAGCAAAAAGGAACCGCAAAAGCCAAAGGTCTCGGACAGGAAGGCGAAGACGAAGTCAGTGTGGAACTCGGGCAGAAAGCCGCCGGCCGACTGCGTCGCATGGCCCAAACCCTTACCAAAGAAGCCACCCGAGCCAACGGCGATAAGCGACTGCTGCAGGTTGTAGGCATCGTCCGAATCGGCATTATCGGGGTCGATAAAGACCGTCAGGCGGTTCATCTGATACTGCTTGATGAGCACATCGTGGCCGAGCAACGAATCAAAGACCGAATCGAGCGCCAGGACGAGGGCTACCAGGCCCACGAGCAGGGCCAGGGTCGACAGCACCCATTCGCGGCGCGCACCGCTCATGCAGATGACGATGGCGCCCGAGACCAGCACGACCAGGCCCGAGCCCAGGTCGCCCATGGCGACGACGGCCAAAAACGGGATGGACAGCATGCCGCAGAGCTTGACGTAGTCGCGAACGGTATCGATGCGGCCGTTATACTGCGAGCCAAGCGTGGCAATAAAGAAGATGGTGATGAGCTTGGCAAGCTCGACCGGCTGGAATGTCAAGCCGATACCGGGAATCTTGATCCAGCCCGTCATGCCCAGACCGCCCGTATAGGACAGACCCGGAATCTTGGGCGAGAAGATCACGATCAGGTCGATGACGAGCAACGCCGTCGAGAAATTGGAAATACCGCGCAGGTCGGTACGCCAGACCAGCACCGCCAGCAACGCCCCGATACCAATTCCCAGCAGATGGCGTGAGAACGAAGCATCGGCCTTAAACTGCGAAGCCGACCAAATAATGATGGCACCGTAGGCGACAAGCGCCACTGTAGCCACGAGCACACCGATATGCACCTTTTGACGAAACGTGCCGCGCGAGGCCGAAAGTTGCTTGTTGACGCGGTCCAGGCTGCTGCGAGAGCCGGTCTTGGTTGAACGGAACAGATCCGCCGGAGAAAAATCCATCGCAACCTCCTATCGAACCGAAGAATCGCCCGAGGCCGAAGAGGTATCGGGCTCGTCATAAATCACGCCGAGCACATCGCGCACGACATGCATCGCGGTATCTGAGCCACCGCCGCCCTGCTCCAGGACAGTAGCGATGACATACTTGGGATCATCGGCCGGTGCATAGGCGCAGAACCACGCGTATTCGTCCTCGCCGCTTTTCTCGCCCGTGCCCGACTTGCCGTATACCTGCGGCGTCAGGGTGCCAAAGTGAGCCGCCAGGGACGTCGATGCCGTGTAAATCACGTCGTGCATGCCGTTGCGAACAAGAGCCAAATCCGAATCGCTGTTGATCTTGGCCTCCAGGCGCTTCTTCTTGCCCTTGCCGTTGTACTTATAGGCATCGCCGTCGCCATCGCGCGACACGGCAGACAAAAACACGTGAGGCACGTACTGTTTGCCGCCGTTGGCAAGACCCATATAGGCGCACGCCATCTGCAGGGGCGTCACCAAAATGTCGCCCTGGCCGATGGCAATGTTGGTCATATCGCCGGCATTCCACTTGCGGTCCTCGGCAGAGGCGTCGGTGAAGTACGACTCTTTCCACTCGGCATCGGGAATACGGCCCGCGCCCTCACTCGGCAGATCGATGCCGCAGGTCTTGCCTAGGCCCCAGCGACGAAAGACCTCCTGCAGCCCCTCGGAATGTTGCTCGTCATAAAAGAACGCCTTGCCCATGTCGTAGAAGACGGGGTCGCACGAGTTGGCGATACCCGACTGCAGCGTCATGGTGCCGTGGCCAGACGTCAACCAGCAGCGCTTGCCCCAAGCCTTGCCCAGGCCAGTCCAATAGCCCGTGCAGTTGGTTGTCTGCGTTGAAGTGTAGGTTCCAAACTCAAGACCGGCCAGTGCCGAGAGCGGCTTGATGGTCGAGGCCGACATGTACTGTCCGCTAATGGCGCGGTTGAGCAGCGGGTGCGAACCCTTGTCATCGTTGAGCTCGGTCCACACGTCATTTGAGACGCCGCCGATAAAGACGGACGGATCGAACTTGGGCTGGCTCGCCATGCCCAGGATCTCGCCATTGTTGGGATCGAGACACACCACAGCGCCGTTGCCGGCATTGCTGTAGCCAGTGGTCTTGGCAAGCTCGATGGCGCTCGCCAGCGCCGTCTCACAGGCCTGTTGGATCTTAAGGTCGAGCGTGAGCTTAATGTCGGAGCCGGCCTTGGCGGGCACGGCGCCGGCCTGACCGGTCACGTTGCCCGAGGCATCGACCTTGACGGTCTGCTCGCCACGAATACCCTGCAGCAGGTTTTCGTAGTAGCTCTCAACACCCGCCTGGCCCACGATATCGCCCGACTGGTACGTAATCCGGCCAGCAGAAGCATCATCATCACCAGAGGTTTTCTTATTCTGGGCCTCGAGCTGCTCGGAGGTAATGGTGCCGGTATAGCCCAAGATATGGCATGCCGTCTCGCCATATGGATACTGGCGCTCGGTACGCTCGGCAATCTTGACGCCCGGGAACTCGCCGGCGTGCTCCTGAATATAGGCAACCGTGGAGCGACGGACGTCCGTCGCGATGGTATGCAGGCTCTGAGCGCCCTCGGAATTGTCCTGAATATTGCGCAGAACCGCCACGTAGGGCATACCGAGCACGTTGGCAAGATGGCGAACCAGAACCTCATCCTCGGCAAGGTCGCGGTAGGCCACGACAGCAAGTGAGGGACGGTTCTGGACAAGTGCCACGCCATTGCGGTCGAGGATGCGGCCGCGCACAGCGGGTGTGGTAACGGTGCGCGTCTGATTGCTATTAGCCTGCTTTTCGTAATAGTCCGACGAGACCATCTGCATGCCCCACAGCTTGACGGCAAGCGCCGCGAACATCGCGCCCACACCCGTGGTGAGGATGGAGAAGCGGCCCTTAAAGGCGGTCGCCGCGGTATTGCCCTCGCCCTCGGTGGCGCGCGGGGCCGTTCCATGCTGCGTATCGTAGGTAAAACGAGAATCGCCGCGACGCATGATGACCAGTGCGACCACGATGGCCACAACCAGCACGATACCTGCGATAATAACCGTCATCTGGGAAGACATCTACGAGCCTCCCCTATTTGAGCTTACGGGTCTTGGGCTTAAAGCGCATGCCCGTCTGGCGTCCGCCACGTGCGGAGAATCCATAACCGGACTGCGGCACGACGCCGGACATCAAAAACGGAATGGCAACCAGACCCGTCAGGATCGAAGACGGCAGTGCATGGCCGAAGATCGCCACGACAAAGCTCGTCTCCAAACCCATAAACAGCAAGATGATGCTGTAGATCACATTAATGACGAACGCGAAGGCGCCCACAGTGATGCCGCGCGCACTCGGGGTACCGCCCGTCTGACCGGCAGCGCTATGCACCAGGGCAAAAGAACCCACGGTCAGCAGGAGCGACATAACGCCCACCGGCACGGCAGCGGAAAGGTCATAGAACAAGCCGCTGCAAAAACCGCACACGACGGCACGGGTCGGGTCGCCCGAGAACACGCTTAGGCACACCAGGATAATCATAAAGTTGACGCGACCGCCCGCAATGGAGATCTGCGGTGCCAGGCCTGCCTGCAACAGCACGCACACGATGGCGGCGATTACAAACGTGCGGGAGCTCATCCCCTGCTCATGTAGATCCATGGACATGCCCCCTATTCGCTCGAGCCGGAATCGGTCGTCTCGGACGTGTCGGAACTGTCATCCGGGCTCTCGTCCTTCGTCTTGGTCGCAGCATCGCGCGACGTTCCCTGCGGCGTGCTGTTGGCCGTGTTCACGTCCTCATCCGAGGCCGACTGTTCGTCGGTCAGCGAGGTAATGACCAGCACTTCCTCGTTGTTCTCGGCCGTCGTCTGGGCGCGCACCACAATGGTGTAGTACACGTCGTTTGCCGATTTCTCAACCGACGAGACGGTGCCGAGCGGTAGACCCTTGGGGAACACACCGCCAATGCCCGAGGTCACGATGATGTCGCCAACCTTAACGTCGGAGTCGACGCTCACGTACTCAAGACGCAGCGTGCCGTCAGCCTGACCCTGCAGCATGCCCTGGGCGCGCGTGTCCTGCACCATAGCGGATACGCCCGAGTTCTCGTCGCCAATCAGGCGCACGGTGGACGTCTTGGCCGAGACCTCGATAATCTGGCCTATGACACCGGCAGAACTCGTCACAGGCATGTTGATGGTAAGACCGTCGGCAGAACCCTTATCGATGGTGACGGTCGAGGTCCAGGCATCGCCCGAAGCGCCGACGATACGAGCTGCGGTTGATTTGAGGTTGTAGGTCGACTGCAGGCCGACCAGCCCCTCCAGTCGCTCGGCGGTCTTTTGAGCCTCGGAGAGCTCGGCAACCTTAGAGGTCAGTTCCTCGTTTTGCTTCTTAAGCTCGTCAAGCGTGTCCTGCGACGCCGTAAGGTTAGAGAACACGTTACCGATCGCATTGAAGGAGATCGGAAGAGCAGCCGAGCCCACAAAGCGCACCGGCGAGGTAATCGTCGTCACGCCCGAGCGCACGGCATGAATCGGTCCTGCCTCGCCCTCGCGGATGTAAAACGTGAGCAGCAACACCGAAATCAGGCTGAAAACAATCAACGGGCGCATACCCGTTGATTGTCGCTTGGTATTCAGATTTGTGGAGAAACCCGAAGATCGTGCCAAATGGAATCCACCTTTTGGAAATTAAGCATTGGTCTGGACGAAGCCGCCATCAAACGCATTGGCCTCGAGCACGCGGGCACAGCCGTTAACAACGTTATCGAGCGCCGTGGGGCTAACATTGACCGAAACGCCGGTCTCATCGCGCAGGCGCACATCGAGACCGCGCAGCAGCGCGCCGCCACCGGTCAGCAAAATGCCATAGTACATAAGGTCCGAGGCAAGATCGGGAGGCGTAGCGTCGAGTGCGTCCTTGACGGCCTTGGCCATCTCGTCGAGCGGCTTGTTGAGTGCGCGACGAATCTCCTCGCTCTCGATGCGCACGGTCTTGGGCAGACCGGTGATCACGTCGCGGCCGTTGACCTCGACGTCGAGCTCGTCCTTGAGCGGCACGGCGGAGCCGACCTTGATCTTGATGTCCTCTGCCGTACGCTCGCCGATGGCCAGGTTGTAGGCATCACGAACGTGCGTGAGGATGGCCTGATCGAACTCGTCGCCGGCAATACGGATGGACTGCGAGACGACGATGCCGCCCATAGCGATAACGGCAACCTCGGTGGTACCGCCACCGATGTCGATGACCATGGAGCCGGTGGGTTCCTCGACGGGCAGGTCGGCGCCGATGGCAGCCGCCATGGGCTCTTCGATCAGATAGGCCTGGCGGGCACCGGCCTGGATCGTGGCCTCAAAGACAGCACGCTTCTCGACCGACGTGACACCGGAGGGAACGCAGACGACAACACGCGGACGCGGAGTCCACGGATAGCGCTTCTCGGACGCCTTGTCGATAAAGTAGCGAAGCATGGCCTCGGTAACATCGAAGTCGGCGAT
Source organism: uncultured Collinsella sp. (assembly GCA_900550835.1). Lineage (GTDB taxonomy): Bacteria > Actinomycetota > Coriobacteriia > Coriobacteriales > Coriobacteriaceae > Collinsella. Next base: position 11,852 of record URTP01000027.1, read on the forward strand.
GACGCCGTCCTTCAGGGGACGAACGGCCACGATGTTGCCGGGCGTACGGCCGAGCATGCGCTTTGCCTCGATACCGACCGCCAAGATGCGCTCGTCGTTCTTGTCGATGGCGACAACAGAGGGCTCGCGAATGACGATGCCCTTGCCGCGCACGGAGACAAGCGTATTGGCGGTGCCGAGGTCGATGGCAAGATCGCCCGCATAGCTACCGAAGAACATATCCATCAAAGAAAACAACGCAACTCCTGATGTGTTGGATGATTGCTGGAAAACTACTAGCTCATCATACTAGCGCAAGCCCGGCGCCTCACTTGCGGTGAAGCGCCGGGCAAAGCTAAATCCCATAAGGTCACTACTGGTTGTCAGCAGCCGAGAAATCCATATCAAGCGAAGAAACGGCCCAGCCGATATGGTTGTCGGAGCGCACGAATTTGACGGTGTACTCCTGCTCGCCGCCCTTGGACAGCGATGCCTTCACCTTGGCGGTCGTCTCGGTCATGGACTGATCCATGCCCTCGACGGACACGGTGGCACCCTGCGGAATCGAGGAGATGATCATCGACTTAGCGTCCTCGGACAGGCTCGAGGCCAGGCAAGACTCGGCCTTTGCGGCGTCACCGTCGCCGGCAGCCTGGAACAGATCGGTAACGACAGACTCCTGAGACGGGAAGCCAAAGCCGCGCGTGTAGGCAAAGCCCAGACCGCCCGCGGCGATCAAAATGAGCAGAAGCAGCACGATGAAGACTTTAAGACCCGTGTGGCGATGGCGACGACGGACCTTGGCCTGCTTACGATCCTGACGGTCCTGCTGGACCATCTCGGACTCGGACAGCGTAAAGAAGCCGGTGTCCGAGGGATCGGGCATAAACTGACCGGTCGCGCCCGTAGGATCGAGCGGATCGACGGCAGGAGCGTCCATCGCGGGCGCCGGAGCCGTGGCCATAGCCGTCTGGGCAGACAGCGCAGCAAGCGAATCCTGCACGCGGGCAAGCTCATCGGCCTGCTCGGAGGTGAGCTGGTAGATGCCATCGGCAGTAGCGGCGTTAAAGGCGTCGAGTGCGTCGGAGGGACGGCCGGCGGCAGAAAGCGCCTGACCCATGCCGGCGTTGAGCGCACGCGTGTCGTCGCGGGGGCCGGCAAAGTCGATAGCCGTGCGGTAGGTCTCCACGGCATCCGCCGGACGGCCGAGCTTAATGAAGCAACGACCGAGCTCGCCGAGTGCGGCGGCAGGAGCCGGATTGGCGCCGTCGATGGCAGCCTGACGGAAGGCGGTTCCCGCGTTGGCATAGTCGCCCGATTGGAACAGCGCATTGCCCAGACCCAGATAGGCCTTGAACGGCGTGGCATAGGAAGCATCCTGCGTAGCAGCAGAGAACGCCTGAGCGGCCGTCGTGTAGTCGCCCACCGCGGCGAGCGCCTTGCCGCGGTTGGTGAGCAGCGCGCCGCGCTTGCCGTAGGTGCCGTCGTTGAGGGCGGCGGCATAGGCCTCGGCGGCCTCGGCATACATGCCCAGGTGCATCAAGGCGTTGCCACGAAGGTGGTCGGCCTCGCCCATAATCTCATCGGGAGTCTTTGCCGCCCCAAGCATCTGGGCTGCAGCGGAAAAATCACCCGCGCGGTAAGCGGCGCGGCCCTGTTGGATCAGCTGGCTATTCAAGGAAGTCCCCTTTACTCGTGAACGATCTCGACATGAACGATCTCGTCGCCGGCACGCAGCTGCGAAATCACATCGAGACCCTCGACCGTGGTACCAAAGACGGTGTAACCGGAATCGAGGTTATGCTGGGCACCCAGGCAGAAGTAGAACTGCGAACCCGCGGAATCGGGGTCCATGGAGCGCGCCATGGCAAGGGCGCCATCGACATGGCTGTTGCGCGGATTGGTGGCGAACTCGCCCTTGATGCAGTAGCCGGGGCCACCGGTACCGGGCATGCCGTCGGGGCCCTCAAGACCGGCGGCGACGTCGGCGCCGGACATGTCGCGGGTATTGGGGTCCCCGCCCTGGATAACAAAACCGGGCACATAGCGATGGAACTTAAGGCCATCATAGAAGCCCATCGTGGAAAGCTCGCAGAAGTTCGCGACATGAATGGGAGCGCCCTCGCCGTCAAACTTGACCTTGATGGTACCCTTCGACGTCTCGATTACGGCGCACTCGTCGCCGACAAGCTGCTACCCGGGCGTGTAGAGCTCTTTCTTAAAACCAAACATGTGGTTCCTTCCTCGTGCGTTTAAAGCATATTTGTACGAATTGTAGCAATAAGCACGGGCTTACATCAATTGCGCACGTAGGTTATGCCGACTATGGCGAACTATTTTTAGGAACGCTGCTGCGGCTTCCAGGAACCCACATTGGCGTCGTACTGGTTCAGCGCGCTGTTGCCACCCTGCGCGATGGGCGCCAGGATCTCGCTTTGGTGGGAACTCATCGACTCGCCATCGGGAATGGCCAGCGAGATATCCCAGCTCTGGCAGATCACGTCAACGCGCTCATACATCCACTCGGCAAGCTGCTTTAAGTGGGCGATGTCGTCCGCATAGACCGTATCGTCCTGATACTTAAGATTGTTGAGCTCATCTTGCGTCTTTTTAATCTGGTCACGCAGGGCGTAGGCACTCTGCGACAGCTCCTGACGGGTGGACAGCGGCGTTCGGAGATAGCCGTTGTTAAAGGAATCGATGACCTCGCCAATCTGGTCCTCGTCAGCATAGGACACGATGGTCTGATACAGACCGTCCAGCCTGGTATAGAGCTGATCATCGGTGAGCACGGTTTCTTCCTGGACCACCTCCGCAGAATCGTCCTGCTTGGCATCGTCCTCAGTGGCCTCGCCCTTTTGGCGCGTGGGGAAGGTGGTCTGTGCAGCTTGGCCAAACTGGTCGTAGAAGCCGGGCATAACACCCATGGGATCGGTCGTCACGAACCAATAGGCACCGCCGCAAACGACGGCAAGGACCGCGATGATAATGAGCGGCTTGGGAATATGACGCTTGTGCTTGTGATAGGCGTCCTCGTCGGGGTGCACCTTGCGCTTGGGTTTTTGAGCATCGTCATGCAGGGAAACGGGCATGGGAATATCGACCTTGGGAATACCGAAATCCTTATCGAAAGCCGGCAGCACGCAGGTCTCATTGGGGTCGGCGGCGTCCGAAAGCACCGCAGCGGCAGAGGCCGGCGCATGCGGCACCTCGGTGTCGATCTGCTCTTGCGTTAGGCGCGGAAAGCCCGCCGTGCGGCCCGCTGCCAGGTCGGATGCGGCCGCGTCCTCGGAGAGGATACCCGGAGCAGGGCGTCCGCATTTGGGGCACGTACGATCATGCGGAGAAAGACGGGCACCGCAGCCCTCACAGAACACGAACTCGGTGTGCTCGGGACCATCGCCCGGACCCACATAGGCGTTGCAGTAGGGGCAGAACGAGGCGCCGTCCTCGATAGTCTTAAGGCAATGCGGGCAGATCACGGCATCCTCTTTTCGAAGCAATTCAAACAATCGAGGTTAGAGCATAACATCGCCACGGCCCCACAGGAGCAAGGCACCAATTCAACATCGCCAGGGCGCGTAGTTACTTCTTCTTTTTGCTCGGCATCGAGACTTTGATGCCTTGGGCGGACTTGGTTACGCGAGAGCGCTTGGCTCCGCTACCCTTCTTTTTCTTGGGCTGGGCCTGGGCCACGCCCTCGAGTGCGCGGGCCTCGGCCTCACGAACGGTGCGAGATTCGCGGCGCTGCGCCATGTCGGCGGCGACGCGCTTGGCAAAACGCTCCGCCGTCGAACCCGTCGAGCTCACCTTGCCGCCACCGCGACCCAGGCGGACGCGCACACCGCGGCCAAAACCAGTTGCGGCATGACGACGACGCGGCTTGAGCGAATCCATCATCGTGGCGAGCTTAAAGAACACCGAGCAGGTAATGACCACGATGACAGCCAAGATAACCATCTGGCCCATCGACAGGTTGGCAATAGACAGCAGCTTCGGGAATCCGATAACGCCCACCAGGATGCCGGCAACTACAAACACAAAGAGCACCACACGTAGGGGCGTGAGAGGCTGCGAGATGCGCCAGATCAGGCTGACGCTCGCCGCGCACGACGTAAGCAGGCACATCGTAGACAGCGTGAGCTGGCTAAAGCCAAACACGCGTGCCACAAAGATATCGAGCGCCGCAGCCATAATGACCGCAATCGACGCCGGCAGTGCCCGCTTGAGCACGTTCGTCAGGAACGACCCCTTCACGCGAGCATTGTTGGGCTCCAGGCCCAACACAAAGCCCGGCGCGCCGATGCAGAAGAAGTTGATGAGCGTCATCTGAATCGGCTCGAAAGGGTACGGCGGCAGCGCGATGCACAACGCCGCCAGGCCCATCGAGAACAGCGTCTTAGTCAGGAACAGCGAGGCCGAACGTTGCAGGTTGTTGATGGAGCGACGGCCCTCGGCCACCACGGCGGGCATCGAGGCAAAGTCGTTGTCGACGAGCACGATCTCGGCCACGTTACGCGCGGCATCGGAGCCGGCCGCCATGGCCACGGAGCAGTCGGCCTCCTTGAGCGCCAGCACGTCGTTGACGCCGTCGCCCGTCATGGCCACGGTGTGCTCGCGGCGCTTGAGCGCCTGCACGAGCTCGCGCTTCTGCTGCGGGGTCACACGACCAAAGACATGGTAGCGGTCCACTGCGGCATCGAGCTTGGCCGGCGTATCGAGCGTCGTGGCGTCCACATAAGCGTCCGCCCCCGGCACGCCCACCACGCGCGCGATCGACGACACCGTACGCGGGTCGTCGCCACTGATCACGTTGAGGGTCACGCCCTGCTCGTTAAAGTAGCCGATGGTCTCGGCCGCCGAGGTACGGATCTCGTCGCGTATGGTCACAAAGCCCACGGGCTCGGCCTCGCCCACCATATCGCCATCGGGCGTAAAGCCGTCCACGCGCGCCACCACGAGCACGCGGCAGGTATCGGCAAGCTCGGCGACACGGTTCTCGACCTGCGAAAACGCACGCTCCGAAAGCACAAACTGCGCAGCGCCCATCACATAGGAGCCCTGCGCAAACGAAGCGCCACTCCACTTTTTGGAGGACGAGAACGGAATGACCGACAGCGGCTCAGACACCTCGACCGGGCGATCGGCGTAATAGTTGAGCAGCGCCTGGCAGGTCTCGTTGGCATCGGCCGAAGTCGCACGCGCCACGTTAGCCAGCGCAAAATCGAGCACCGTGGTATCGACGGGGACGGCGGCGTCGCTCTCCCCCGCACCCATACCCTCGACCGGCAGCGGATACGTGCCCTCGACCTCCATGCGACCCGACGTGATGGTGCCCGTCTTGTCCAGGCACAGCACGTCGACGCGCGCGAGCGTCTCGATGCAGCCGAGCTCGTGCACGAGGGTCTTGCGCTGCGCCAGACGCACGACGCC
>URTP01000028.1 GCA_900550835.1 uncultured Collinsella sp.
GAAGCCGCCGTCATCCTGTTTGTGGTCGACGGCCGCACCGGTGTCACCGAGGAGGACGAGTCGGTCGCCCGCATGCTCAAGCGCTGCGACAAGCCGGTCTTTCTGCTGGTGAACAAGCTCGACAACCCCGATCGCGAGAACGACAGCATCTGGGAGTTCTATTCGCTCGGCATCGGCGAGCCCACGCCGCTCTCGGCCCTGCATGGCCATGGCACCGGCGACCTGCTCGACGATATCGTGGCCCTGCTTCCGGAAGAAGAGGACGAGGTCGCCGACGAGTTCCCCGACGCGCTGAACGTCGCCATCATCGGCCGCCCCAACGCCGGTAAGTCCTCGCTGTTCAACCGCATCCTGGGTGCCGACCGCTCCATCGTCTCGAACATCGCCGGCACCACGCGCGACGCCATCGACACGGTCGTCGAGCGCAACGGCAAGCACTACCGCATGGTCGATACCGCGGGCATCCGCAAGAAGAGCACCGTGTACGAAAACATCGAGTACTACTCCATGGTCCGCGGCCTGCGCGCCATCGACCGCGCCGACGTGGCGTTGCTCGTCGTCGACGCCTCCGTGGGCGTCACCGAGCAGGACCAGAAGGTCATGGGCTTGGCCATCGAGCGCGGCTGCGCCATCGTGGTGCTGCTCAACAAGTGGGACCTACTCGACGACGACCGCAAGCGCGAGGCCTGCATGGAGACCGTCGACCGCCGTCTGGGCGTCATGGCTCCCTGGGCCCAGTACCTGCGCATCTCGGCCCTGACCGGCCGCAGCGTGGAGAAGATCTGGGCAATGGTCGACGCAGCCGAAAAGACGCGCTCGCAGAAGATCAGCACCTCGCGCCTCAACACGTTCCTCACCGACCTGCGCGAGTTCGGCCATACCGTGGTGGACGGCAAGCGCCGCCTGCGCATGCACTACGTGACCCAGACGGGCGTCAACCCGCCGACGTTCACGTTTTTCGTCAACCACAGCGACCTGGTCAACGACACCTACCAGCGCTATGTAGAGAACCGCATGCGCTCGACCTTCGACTTTGCCGGCACGCCCATTCGACTCTTCTTTAGGAAGAAGGAACAGAAGGATGCATAATCCGATTCTGCTGACCGCCATCTGCGCCGTGGTCTCGTTCTTTATCGGGGCGATTCCGTTTGGCCTGATCTTGGGCCGTGTGTTCAACCACACGGACATTCGCAAGGCGGGCTCCGGCAACATCGGCACCACCAACGCGCTGCGCGTGGCCGGCCCCAAGGTGGCCGCACTCACGCTGCTGCTCGACTGCCTTAAGGGCGCCATCTGCGTCCTTATCGCCCGTCCGCTCATCGCCGATCTGGGCTATGGTTTTCCGCCGAACATCATGGCGCCTGGAGCCCCCGGCGACTGGATGCTCGGCGTCATTTGCCTGGCAGCTGTATGGGGCCATATCTTCTCGCCCTACCTCAACTTCCATGGCGGCAAGGGTATCGCCGTTGGTCTGGGCGTGATTCTTGCCTGGTACTGGCCCATTGGCCTGTCGCTGCTGGGCATGTTTATCGTGGCCGTCGCCATCACCAAGTTTGTGTCGGTGGGCTCGCTTGCCGCGGCCATCGGTCTTCCCGTCGCCGCCTGCGCGGTCTTTCCGTACAGCAGCCTGGGACTTAAGTTTTGCATGACGCTAATCGGCATCACCGTGGTGTGGGCCCATCGTGCGAACATCAAAAAGCTCATGACGTGTAAGGAGTCCAAGCTCTCGTTTACTAAGCGCGTCACCGAGCCCGACGATAAGTAGGAGAGAGTCATGAATGTTGCGCTGATTGGCTCCGGCTCCTGGGGAACCGCCGTCGCCGGCCTTGCCGCCGCGCGAACCGAGCGCGTGACCATGTGGGCCCATAGCGAGCAGACGGCCGCCGGCATCAATGGCGAGCACTGCAACCCCCGGTATCTGGTGGACTACGAGCTGCCCGGCAACGTCGTCGCCACGACGGACCTGGCGCAAGCGCTCGACGCCGCCGACGCCATCATCTTTGCCGTGCCCTCCACACACCTGCGCGACGTCTGCCACCAGGCGGCGCCGTTCATCGCCGACGAGACGCCGGTTCTGTGCCTCACCAAGGGCATCGAGCCCGAGTCCGGCCTGCTCATGAGCGAGGTTATCGCCAGCGAGATCGGCAACGAATCGCGCGTGGCGGCGCTTTCGGGTCCCAACCATGCTGAGGAAATCTGCCGCGGCGGGCTTTCGGCCGCTGTCATCGCCAGCGAGGACCAGCAGGTGGGGGAGACCTTTAAGGAGTTGCTGCTTTCCACGGCTTTCCGCATCTACCTGTCGCAGGACATGACGGGTGTCGAGGTCTGCGGCGCCATGAAAAACGTCATCGCCATCGTGTGCGGCATCTCCGCCGGTTCGGGCGCGGGCGACAACACGCTCGCCCTCATCATGACGCGCGGCCTAGCCGAGATCAGCCGCCTAGTGCACGCCCGCGGCGGCCAGGCTATGACCTGCATGGGGCTTGCCGGCATGGGCGACCTTATTGCTACCTGTACTTCGGAGCATTCGCGCAACCGTACCTTTGGCTACGAATTCGCTCATGGCGTTTCGCTCGACGAGTACCAGACGCGCACGCATATGGTGGTCGAGGGTGCCGTCGCGGCCCGCAGCGTGAGCGAGCTTGCCCGTTCACTGGGCGTAGACATTCCGCTCACCTTTGCCGTGGAGCAAACGCTCTACAACGGTGTTACTTTGGATAGGGCGCTCGAGATTCTTACCGATCGCGTTCCCTCCCAAGAGTTCTACGGACTCACCGACTAGCGCAGAAAGGCTTCTACCATGGGTTCCATCAAAATCGCTCCGTCCGTCCTTTCGGCCGATATGGCCAACCTCAAAGGCGAGCTCGACAAGATTGCCGGTGCCGACTACGTGCACTTCGATGTTATGGACGGTCACTTTACCGGTAACCTCACCTTTGGCGTCGACATCCTCAAGGCCGTCAAGCGCTCCACCGATGTACCGGTCGACGCGCACCTGATGGTGTCGAACCCCGACGAGACGGTCGATTGGTACGCCGACGCCGGTGCCGACATGATCACCGTGCACTACGAGGCCTCCACACACCTGCACCGCACGCTCACCCATCTGCAGCAGCGCGGCGTCAAGGCCGGCGTGGTACTCAATCCCGCAACGCCCGTCTGCGTGCTCGAGAGCATCATCGATGTCGTCGATATGGTGCTGCTGATGAGCGTGAACCCCGGCTTTGGCGGCCAGAGCTTTATCCCTGGTACTATTGCCAAACTGCACGAGCTTACGGCCATGTGTGAGCGCCACGGCGTTTCGCCCCTGATCGAGGTCGATGGCGGTATCTCTTCCAAGAACATCGCCGAGGTCGTCAAGGCCGGCGCCAACGTGCTCGTAGCCGGCTCCGCCGTATTTAAGTCCGAAGATCCCGCCGCCGAGGTTGCGCTGCTGCAGAAGCTAGGCAACGAGGCCGCACAGGAGGCATAAACCCTTATGACCGCAGGTCAAAACCGCATACCCGTGAATCTTGACTATGCCGCCTCGACGCCCATGCGCGCCGAGGCGCTCCTTGCGCAGCGCGAGTACGACGACAGCGAGCTTGCCGGCGTCAACCCCAACTCGCTGCACTCGCTCGGCCGCAAGGCCGCCGCACGCCTGGAAGTCGCCCGTCGCGAGATCGCCCACAGCTATGGCGCGCGCGTTCGCCCGTCCGAGATCATCCTTACCAACGGCGGCACCGAGGCTAACCAGCTGGCGCTGCTCGGTCTTGCCGAGGGCGCTCGTCAGCGCGATCGCAAGCGCGATCGCGTAATCGTTTCGGCCATCGAGCACGATTCGATTCTGGACAACCTGCCGCTGCTACGTGCCGCCGGCTTTACCGTCGACCTGGTGCAGCCCTGCCGTGCGGGCTACGTTGAGCCCGCTGCACTCACCGAGCTGCTTGGCGACGACGTGGCGCTCGTGAGCATTATGGTCGCCAACAACGAGACCGGCGTGGTGCAGCCCATCCGCGAGCTGGCCGCCGCCGCACATGCTGTCGGTGCCTTGTTTCATACCGACGCCATCCAGGGCTACTTGCATATTCCGCTCGATGTCACTGAGCTGGACGTCGATGCCATGACCGTTGCCGCGCACAAGATCGGCGGCCCTGTGGCATCCGGCGCGCTCTACCTTAAGAGCCGCACGCCGCTGCGTCCGCGCATCTTTGGCGGCGGACAGGAGGCCGGCCGTCGCGCCGGCACGCAGGACCTGCGCACGCAGCTCGCCTTTGCTGCCGCCGCTTCTGTGTTGCTGCCGAATGTGGACCGCGAGCGCGCGACGCTACAGGCCCTGTCCGATAAGCTCTACGCCACGCTTACAGCCCATCCGCGCATTCACGCCACGATAGGCGACTACGCGCAGGCCGATCGTCTGCCGGGTATGGTTTCGATCTACGTCGACGGCATGGACTCTGAGGAGCTCATCATCAAGCTCGACGCCGCCGGGTTTGAAGTATCGGCAGGCTCGGCATGCTCGAGCGGCAGCATGGATCCCAGCCACGTGCTCAGCGCCATGGGCATTGGTCGCGAGCAGGCGCTGGGCGCACTGCGTATCTCCTTCGATGACCGCGTGAATCCGGCCGATCTGGACGACTTTGCCCAGACGCTGCTGTCGATCGTGGGGGCCGCATGATCGTCGCCGACCTTGAGCGCGCCCTGCTGGCACGCTATCCCAAGACGAACGCCGAGGGTTGGGATCATGTTGGTTTATCTGTGGGAGATCCCGCTGCCGAGATCACCGGTGTTGCCTGCGCACTCGACGCGACCGAGGATAACGTGCACCGTGCTCTCGAGGCTGGCGCCAACGTGCTGCTGACGCATCATCCCATCTATATCAAGGCGCCCGAAGCCTTTTGTCCGGCCGATTCCGCGCGTCCCCAGTGCAGCGCTGCGCTGTACGAAGCGGCTCGTTGCGGCGTGAGCATCATCTCGCTTCACACCAACCTGGACCGTTCGCACGAGGCGCGCGTTCGCCTGAGTGAGTTGCTGGGCGCTGAGCCCATGAGCTCGCTGGAGCATGTGGACGAGCCTGAGCTCACCGGTCTGGGCGCGCTCGCGACCCTCCACGACGCCTGCAACCTGCGCGATTTCGCCAACCGTGCCGCCATGGCGTTTGGCAGCGACCCGCGCGTGTGGGGCGAGGCAGATCACCCGTGCCGCACCATCGCCATTTTGGGCGGCTCCTTAGGCGACTTTGGAGAGCTCGCCATCGCCGCGGGCGCAGATGTTATCGTGACGGGCGAGGCAGGCTACCACGTGGCACAGGACCTTGCCTTGCGCGGGCTGCCGGTGATCTTGCTCGGCCACGACCGCTCCGAGGAGCCGTTCGTTGATATATTGATGAACTCTGCAGTTGACGCCGGGGTCGACCCCCGTCATGCGATTAAAATACTGAACCCTTGCCAATGGTGGACTGTGACAAAAGGAGAGAACTTATGAGCGCCGGCGCTACGCTACTCAAGCTGCAACAGATCGATTTGGAGCTCGCCCGCAACAAGAGCGAACTTGCCAATATGCCGGAGCTCAAGGAGCTCGCCTCCAAACGTAAGACCTATGTGAAGCTCAAGTCCGAGATGACCAAGCTCTACGCCCAGCGCAAGGACCTAGACATTGAGCTCGACGATCTCAACACCACCGAGATTCAAACCAACAACGCCATCGAGGCTGCCAAGAAGCGTCACGTCGATGGTTCCGACTACCGCGAGGTCCAGGACCTGGAGAACGAGCTTGCCACCCTGGCCAAGCGTCTGGACAAGATTGAGCACACCCGCAAGGACGTCGTTGTCGCCCACAAAGAGGCGCTCGACCGCGAGACCCGCGCGCAGGCAATCATCGCCAAGTTCGAAGAGGGCGTGAAGGCCGATACCAAGGCCGCCCGCGCCAAGGCTGCCGACCTGCAGGCTCAGATCGAAGCCGCCACTAAGGAGCGCACCGCTCTTGCCGCCACGCTGCCGGCCGACGTGCTCACCGATTACGAGCGTCTGCTCAAGCAGTTCCGCGGCCTGGCCGTCGAGACCATCAAGGGCAACATCCCCACGGTCTGTCACACCGCGCTGCAGGCGTCATCCATGAGCGACCTCAACCACGACGGTAGGTCAATTACGCACTGCCCGTACTGCCACCGCCTGCTGGTGCTCCCGAGCAAGGAAGCGTAAACGATGGCGGCGCCCAACAATTCAATGCAACTTGAGGGAAAAACGATCCTGCTGGGTATTACCGGCGGGATCGCCGCCTATAAGTCGTGCAATATCGTGCGCCTGCTGCAAAAGCGCGGCGCGCGCGTCAAGGTCGTTATGAGCGAGCATGCCACCGAGTTTGTGGGCCCGCTCACCTTCCGTGCGCTCACCAATGAGCCCGTCGCGGTGGGCCTGTTCGACGACCCCTCCGACCCCATCCACCACATCTCGCTTGCGCAGGAACCCGACCTAGTGGTCGTGGCGCCCGCGACGGCCAATATCATCGCTAAGATGGCCAACGGCATTGCCGATGACCTGATTTCTACAACGCTGCTCGCCACGCCGCGACCCATTGTGATCGCGCCGGCCATGAACAACGGCATGTGGAAGGCGCCGGCCACGCAGGCCAACATGGCCACGCTGCGCGAGCGCGGTGTCCACGCTGTGGGCCCGGGCAGCGGCTACCTTGCCTGCGGCGATGTGGACACGGGACGCATGAGCGAGCCCGAGGACATCGTCGAAGCCATCTGTGAGGTGCTCAACCCCGTGCCGCAAGACCTGGCGGGCAAGCGCATCGTGATCACCGCCGGTCCTACGCACGAACCGATCGACCCCGTGCGTTTTATTGGAAACCGATCGTCGGGCAAGATGGGCATCGCCCTGGCGGGGGAGGCCGCTCGCCGCGGTGCCGAGGTCACGCTCGTGCTGGGACCGACATCGCTCGATGTTCCTCGCGGCGTAAAGTGCGTGCGCGTGCAGACCGCCGCAGAGATGCTGCTGGCGGCGTTAAACGCCTTCCGGACGGCCGACGCTGCCATTTGCGCTGCGGCCGTCGCCGACTACACGCCCGCGGACCCTGCCGACCATAAGCTCAAAAAGGCCAACGAGCGCCTGGATCGCATCGAGCTCGTCGAGACCGTTGATATTTTGGCTGAGCTCTCGCGCCAAAAGGGAGAGCGGTGCGTGATTGGCTTTGCAGCCGAGACCGATAACGTTGTGGAGTACGCTGAGCGTAAATTGGCCCGCAAGGGCTGCGATGCGATCATCGCCAACGATGTTTCGCGCGCCGATTCGGGCTTTGGAACTGATACCAATAAGGCTTGGATCGTGAGCACAGCAGGGACGCAGGAGCTTCCCGTGCTAACAAAACCCCAGCTCGCAGATACAATTTTAGACTTGCTCAAAAATAATTAAAAAAGTTCTTGCACAAGTCCAAAGTTTCGGGTTAATATACTACCTGTTGCGAGCGAGAGCAGAGCAACAAACAAAAGCTTCGGGACGTGGCGCAGCTTGGTAGCGCACTTGACTGGGGGTCAAGGGGTCGCTGGTTCGAATCCAGTCGTCCCGACCAGAAGTTTGCAGGTCAGGCACCTAGTGCCTGACCTTTTTTGTTTTAAGCAATTGCTTAATTTTGATTAAGCAACAGGGTGCCAAAAATCTAGCTGCGCGATAATCGCCTTTTGCGGCTACTTGCGCGTTTTGCACACGCTTGAGCCGATTTATTATCGCGATATGAATCTACATACGCGTAGCTGGTATACAGCCGAGTAGGGGCTGTATTTATCGCGGCGATTAACACAGATATAGCGACTGTAACGAACAAGCGTGTCGCTGTATTTATTCCAGTAGTTCACTTGATCGGTGGACAAGTGGGCTGTTGCAACGTAACGCCAAGCAGGATGGGCTCTATACGAGGACGCCGCAATGGTAATGGCGGGGGAGTGCGGCAGGCGCTCTGAGAGCCGCCGTACGACCCCATTTCTCCTCAAACCGCATTACCTGAGCCACGAACATCAAAACGTTCGTGTAGTTGCCAAAAGAAAGGCCCGCGCGGGCCTTTCATCCAGAAAACTAGAAGCACCAAGCGGGGAATACGTAAACCTCAGACGAAGAACGTTCGGCCGAAGGCTTTCCTGAGGAGGCGACATATTGAAACGTTTTTGAACTATACGGAGAAACGGATCGAGTCCAATGTCGGCACTCGGATGAAGCTCCATTAAAACTTGAAGCGGACACGCCCTTTGAAGCATAGAACTCATATTGAGTTCCATCAGAACCCGTGTCGCCCCAAAGCTCTGTCGAGCTGATTAAGAAAATTTTATCAGTACGTTGCAGACGGAGATCCGTTAACTCCACCGTCGGGATCAAAACTCGTCAAATCATCAGGGTTGTAAGTCAGCTTTGCGACAGTTTCCATGCAATCCTTAAGCTCATTTGCCAATTCCTTCCACATGTGATAAGAATTTAGGTCGCTTCGAAGGTCGGCATCCCGCCAGCCTCCGGTTTGCAAGATATCCGAATTCATCCAGCGCTGCCCAAGGGCCCCGCTAGTCGCCTCGAACGTCAAGCCGGCCTTACCGCTGCCGTCCGCGAGGTCGTCGTGGTTGATGCCGATGATTCGATAGGTCATCGTCTCGCCATTCGTCAGCTTGATCGACCAAGTCGTCCCCGCGTCCATCGCGGCCTTCGCCTTGGCGTAGGTGGGCGACGCCTCGCCCTTCGCGGCGATGTCCTCGGCCACGGCCTTCTGCTCATCGCGAGTCCAGTCCTTCGCGTCCTTTGCCACCGCCGCCTGGACGGTCGCGGAGTCGGCTCCTCCCGTTGAGCCGCCAGAAGCGCCGCCCCCGATGCCGCCGTCCGTCCCGCTGTCCAGGGTGGTCGAGACCTGATTGAACTGGTTGCGGATGGCTCCGGAGACCCGCGGTCCCGCGAAAACCACCACCAAGCCGATTACGGCCGCGATCAGTACGTACTCGATGAGTCCTTGCCCACGGAGGCGGATCGTCTCAGGAACGACCCCCTCCCGAGGCGAAAATGCCGCTGCATGCATATGCGGCTCCCTTCGCTCAGGGTTTGCAATACGAGCCGAGCGTTGGACTATTTCAGATTTCTGCACCGGTCTTGCCGCTGCGGCAAAACGTAACCAGCTCAACGCCTGCGCGGCTTAACCGACCGCTCGCATATCCGAATTTGTTGCTCAACAAATTCGCAGGTAGCGTAAGTAAAATTGAGTATGGAAGGCTGATGGGAAACGCTCATAGCCTAATCCGTTCCATAAGCCGCGAATACAGGGGGTAAGGTGATTGGGTAACTATAAAGTAGTCTTCAGGGATGATGGGTCTGGGGATTCGAGTCTGCTGAAATGGGAACCCGGATGCCCGGCGATGGTGACGGTCGTCCAGGTCGCAAGAAACGTCGACACCTCTGCGGCATATTTGCAGATAAAGATCGAGAATCTCTCAGCGGATATCCTGAACTCCATCTCCGGTGTCGCCCATATCGACTATATCGATGGGTCCACAGGCGACGTTCCCTTTTCGGAATTGGATTTCGACCTACCGCAATGCGAGCAGGGAGCCCTTAAGGCGACGGCGCTGCCGAGGGGAGACGTCGAGTCTGCATTCATCAAGCTGCTTCAAATCGACTCCCAGCAAGGGAAGTGGCACTCGACCGGAGAGCCTGCCGAAGCGCCCGAGCGCGAACTACTTTCGATGAGCGAGAAGGCGATGACCGAGAGGGAACGCCAGCTGAAGGAAATGCATGCCGACAGACGGATCGCCGGCGGCAAGGCGCAATTCCATCATGGATGGTGGGTGTGCGCATGCGGCTGTATAAACGTCTGGCGGGAAACCTGTCGCGAGTGCGAGTGTTATAAAGATCTTCTATCGGATTTGCAGGATGAAGAATCCCTGTGTGTATCGGCGGACAAATGGTCTCAATCCGTATACAACAAAGCCGACGCGCTAGTTTTAGGCGGGGAGAATATTGAAAATCTGAGGGAAGCTCGAAGACTTTTCGAGAGCGTACTTGGATGGAAGGACGCCAAGGAGCGTGCTGAGGAATGCTCGGAAAAGTTGGCCGCGATAGAGCCAAAATCGGAAAAGAGACGGAAGAGGCTGTTAGGCGTTGCCGTAGTCTTCGCCTTACTTTTCATCTTCTTCCTAACGGTGGGTCGCCCGCTAGTGATCAATGTTATCGGTGACTTACAAAACGAAACGAGGTATAGGGAGGCCACTTCGCTTTACGAAGACGGTCACTTCAGAAAGGCGTATGTCGAATTCAGGGCGATTGCCCCATACGGCGATTCGGCGAGGATGGAGGTGAAATCGGCATTCTCCTTCGCAGAAAACCTTGAGAAAAACGGCGATCTGGAGCTCGCCGTCCAGTGGTACAAGAAGGCCGACAGCATCACCGATGCCCAGGACGCGGAATATAAGTACGTGACGGACCACTATGACAGCAGCGACGCCCTGACGAAGGAATATCTAGACGAACTCGCCGAGGCGGGCTATGGCGATGCCGCCGAGCTGCGTTCGGAACTGTATAGGGTGAGCGCGAAGATTATCGTGAACACCAGCATAGACGACACCACAACATCTTTGACCGAGATTGCATCGAAGTCTATGGGACGCCCCTACGTCCATGCCTTCGTCGACGGCGGAGACCGAACTCAGGAAAAGGTGAAAGTTCGCGTCTTGGAGGAGCATACATGGGGTGTCGACGGCATAGTAAAAGAAGACTATTCTCAAAGAAATCCCACCGACTACACAATGGACTTCGAGCGCGGGTGGAATACTATATGGCTCCGCAACACTGGCTCGAATGTCTATGACCACAGGGTCACGCTATTCGATCCCGTGACAGGGGAGACGTTGGCTTCGGCTGAATTCCATACCCCTTATAACTAGACATCGGCTTTTATTGACGGCATCCGATCGCTTTGCGCATCAATGAGCCTTCGAATTGAGAGGTAATACACATGTGGTTTATCGTATTGGCCTTAATCGTTTGCTATGGCGTAGCTTGCTATTTTTCAAACCAGCTTATTGTCAAAGCGGCAATGGACAAGGGATATGAGGACCAGAGGCTAAAACTGACTTTCATAATCGTTTTCGCGACCCCCGCGAGTGCCGCGATGATTGTGGCGGCGCTGCCGGACAAGCGGCTTCAAACCAGCGTTTCCGACAATCCAGTCCTGTCTACGATAGACGCGGAACTTCCGAAGCTGTAAGGCGCCATTGTTATTCGGTCCAATCTCTGATTGGGTAGTTAAAAAACCAGGTATGAGATGAGTAGGACAAAAGACGAAGCAATACTGTTTTCTTGATCTCAGTCGCCAAAAGAAAGGCCCGCGCAGGGTCGCACGGGTCATTATCCAAATGTCGGCTTATAGGACAAAATGCCTAGAAGCACCAGGCGGGACAGACGCAAATCGAGCCCGTCGTGTCCGTCGCGTTGCCGTAGCTCGACGGATCGCAGTTGCTGTTGGCATCGAGGAAGTACCCAGAGCTGTACGGAAGCACCGAACGCTCCCACCAAGAGATGCTAATCTTCAGGCAATCGTTGTCCGAATAGTTCTCCGTCACCTTGCCCTTGAAGGCCTCGTACTGGGTGCCCTCGGAGGAAGTCCAAGGGTAGCTGGATGCCCAGTAGGAGGTGGGGACGATCTCGGAGTAGCTGAGCGGGAACAGCTTGCCTGAAGTTGCAGTGACGGCGGCATCCTTGTTTGCGGGTCCGCCGCCGACATTGTTCGTGAGCTTCCTGACCGATTTCACCTTGGACTGGAAATCGGAGGGCATCAGGTTCCAGATCTCGCCCGAGTTCATCTTCGCTCGAATCTCCGACTTCTCCCAGCCGCTGGTAATCCTGGAATCGGGATTCATGCGAGAGGAGATATTCGTTGATGTTGTAAAGAATGTAAGACCTGCCTTGCCGGTGCCGTCAGCAAGGTCGTCGTGGTTGATGCCGATGATACGGTAGGTCAGCGTCTTTCCATCGGTGAACTTCATCGAGAACTTCGTCCCCGCATCCATGGCGGCCTTCGCCTTGGCGTAGGCGGGAGACGCCTCGCCCTTGTCTGCGATGTCCTCGGCCACGGCCTTCTGCTCATCGAGCGTCCAGTCCTTCGCGTCCTTGGCGACAGCCGTCTGTACGGTCGCGGAATCGGCCCCAGTGGAGCCGCCGCCGGACGCGCCGCCCTCGGTGTCGCCAGTCGTCCCGCTGTTCACCGTGTTGCCGACCAGGTTGAACTGGTTTCGGATGGCGCCTGCCACGCCGGGTCCCGCGAACACGATAACCAGGCCGATGATGGCGATAATCAGGACGTACTCGATGATTGACTGCCTTCGGAGGCGGGTATTCCTAGGAGATACCCCCCCCCCGAAGGTTAATTGCCGCTGCATGCATATGCGACTCCCTTCGCTCAGGGCTTGTAGATACATTGCCGAGCGTAGGACTATTCCAAAAAGTTGTGCTGGTCTTGCCGCAGCGGCAAAGAATAATTAGCTCAACGTCTGCGCAGCTCAACCGACCGCTCACACAATCGAATTTGTTGCTCAACAAATTCGCAGGTGAGGACAGTATAATTGGTGATGTCGGAAGTAACGGAGGACCGCCGGTGTCGAAGCGGGCGGTCGAGAAGAAGGGACCAAAAATGAGAAGCCTGGAGCTGATAATCTTCTTCCTGCCTTTCCTGGCGATCGCCGCCAACATCTGCGGCGTGGCGGAGCTCGTTAAGATCGCCAGGGCCAAGGGGCATTACACCAATGGCGCGGGAATCCTCTGGTTCATCGGCCTTTTCGGCACGGCGCTCATGGTCGGCCTGATCGTCTGCGCTCTGCCCGACCGAGCGGCACCGGCGCCCAGCGCACAAAGGGACGAAGACGCCCTGCCCGAGGTGTAGTAATGTCGAAATACAAGATTGTTTACCGCGACGCCAACCCCTCCTGGCAGGAGCTTTGCCCTGTCAGGATGTTAGCCATCCAAGTCTCCAGAGACACCGAGACGGGAGCCTGCTTCCTCCAAACAAAGATCGTCAACGTATCGACGAAACCCATCAGCCGCATAGAGTTCACTGTCGGGCTCGAGGGCGAGGGAGGGGAGACGGAGACCGTCGACTTCTCGCTCCTAGATGCCGACCTGCCCGCCGGCGAGGTGCTCAGGCCCAAGGCGGTGAGAATCAAGCTGTCTGTTATCACCGGCTCGCGTGCCGTTGTGACCCGAGCGGACGGCGAGACCTCCTTCGGCGACCCGATCGACATCGATAGCCCCGCGCCACTCGCACTCAACGGGGTCGAGGAGTCGGAACGCGATGTCCTGCTCTCCGAGATGGGGGCCGATACCTTCAAATGCGCGGGCGTCCATTCCGAACACGACGAGTGGTGGCAGTGCGGCTGCGGTGCGGTGAACCTCAAGCGCGATACCTGCTGGAACTGCGGCGCCGTGCGCGAGAAAATGGCGGATCTGGAAAATGCCGCGTTCCTGGATGAATCCAGAAGGGACAGGGTCTACAAGACGAGCGTCGCGATACTCGAGAAGGGCAACAGGAAGGAAACTGAGGCCGCCAAGGAAAGCCTCGAGAAGCTGGCCGAGCAGGGTTACGGGGATTCGGGCGAGAAGGCAAGGGAGGCCGGCGCGAAGATTGCGAACCTCTCGAAAAGGAGGAAGAAGATAGCCGTCGCGGCTGTCGCGGGCATCGTCCTGCTTGCCGTCATGGTCGCCATCTCGCCCCTGCCGTCCATGCTCGAAGCGCGGGCGGACATGAAGGCGGAGCAGGAGGTAATCGACAGCAAGTCGATTGGGCAGACCGTCGAGTTCGGGACCTATTCGGGTGGGCTGGCGGCCTACAAGGGCGCCGCAATCGCCGGCAGACCGATCAGATGGATCGTAGTCGACAAGGAGGACGGTCGGGCCCTTCTCGTAACCCAGCAGTGCATCGACGAGATGGCGTTCGATACGCAAGGCGACGCAACCGATTTCAAGTCCAGCTCGCTATACGACTATCTGAACGGCAGCTTCAGGGATTTCGCCTTCAGCGATGTCGAGCGGGGCCTCATCGACGGAGACGTCACGATTCTCAACTCCTTTCTCCTTTGCGAACCCGCGCTATCGGACGATTTCCGGTACGCAAAGTCAGTGAAGGACGATAAAGTTAAGGACTGGTGGACCTCTACCGTCGAGAAGTACAGCGGCAGCTCAGACTATAGTGATTTCTACTATGTCGGGCAGCCCCTAGCCAATTACGTGTGCAAGATGGGCGATATCAAATTTGGCGATGACGGGAGCGAGCAGGATGACTTGCTCGGAGTCCGTCCCGCCATCTGGGTCAAATTGAATTAGCAGTCGGTTTTCCCATCGGTTGAATTGCGAAGGTGGCTCCCGATGGTTCGGGAGCCACCTTCATGCGTTCACTTGAACTTGTCTATTGCCATGCTTTGGGAAGGAATACGCCGAGCGCGTTCTTGTTGGAGTCGCCATGCAGTGTATTCGGGCTGACGTCCCAGTCGGAACAATCCAGCTGGAGACTCCGGCACTGCTCGAACGTTCCCGTTAAGTCATATGCAGCACTGAAATCGCACTTGACACCGAGACCAGTTACGTCCACATCCGCGTCCGGAACGAATCGAAGCGGTATCCCGTTTCAAAACGTATGCGTTTCACCATGAGAGAGGGATCTGTCATGAGCTGGAAACCGAGAAAATGCGTTATCGCCTTACTGACTCTGGCGACTCTGACGTGTTTCGCCGCCTTAATCGCCGTCAATATCAAACCGCAACACGATGCTTATCCCTCATCTTTGTCCATTAAAATGGGCCAAAATTTCAGCCTCGGCCGAAACGTCAATTATTTTAACAAGCTAAAGCCTAATGAGGAAAATATCTTGATGTTCTGGGCATCGTGGTGTCAGCACTGCGAATCTCTCATAGAAGATATGCAACAACTTGATAATTTCGCAGCCTTAAGGAAGAACCTTTTCACTGTTTCCGAGGACAGCACAATTGAAGAAGCCTCGGTCCATGAAGGAGACTTTCCCATATACATAGATTAAGATAAAACCGTGTATGACCAATATGAACTTGAGCATATTCCGTCCGTATTCATACTGGATGATCAAGGAAACATCATCGGCTTATCCGAAGGAGAGGAAGAACCTCTTGCCTTATTAAAGAAATACGCCAAATACAACGGATATAAAGCGGAAGGAGGCGACATCAAGTAACTATCAAAGGCCAGATTAAGGAGCCAGCCATGAAGAAATGCCTGCCCTCCATCGTCTCAGCAGCTCTTTGCCTCTCCCTTGTCATGACACCATTTGTGCCCGTTGCGGCAGCCTATGCCGACGAGGGGTCTTTCGCCGAGAGCAGCGAGATCTACGTCGGAGACAACTACGACGAAAAATACGATGTATCCCTTTTTGAGCGCGGACGCTGCACGGATTCATATTCCAAGGCGTGGTCCGATTCTCACGGATTTGCAAATAACCGCACCGTCCCTCACAAGGTCAAGCTGAACGCGAAGGAGGAGGCTTGCCTGCGCGATCCCTACCTTGCTGGCACCGCTGAAGTTATCGCCGGTCTCGTGACAACCGGTCCTGGCGGCGGCTTGTTTGCAACCGCAATGACATCGTACCGACTTTTCACTTGCATGTTCTGAAAGGCAGTTGCCATGCAGTCGCAAAATCAATCGAGATACTTGACCACAATCGGCTTTGCCCTGCTTGCATTACTCTTTGCTAGCGACCTTTTGCTGAAACCGCCCAAGGAGCTCGTTTCGCTTGCCATAGCCTGCATTTCCGCCCTTTACTTTACGGCAACCCTATTCGTCGGACTAAAGGAGAGGAAAAAAGGCGCAGTCGTTGCATCTGCCGTAGGCGTGATCATAGCCATTGCCTCATTCTTTATCTGACACATTGGTGATCTAGGGGCGATATCGTAGGAATACGACCGGGAGAGCCGGGACCAGATTGCCCGGGTTGCCCGGTCGGCTCGCGCGACGGCGCGGCGGTTCCACAGAAAGCTCTCCGGACTTCACGCCGTTTCTGATCGCATTGTAGACAGCCATCTCGTCTTCGCAGTCGGCGAGCACGCGGTGTGCGTCGTCGTTTTGGATGTCCAGTAAATCTCGAAGGTCCTCCATGCACCAGCGTCCGAGATTTGGCCATGCGCGTTGCGCGAGCTGATAAGTGTCGATTGCGATGTTGTAGTTAAAGTCCAAGCCAAAGCCGTCCCAGGCAGAACGGCTTTGTTTCCTTGATTATCAACTTCACCCGGACACTTCCCGCATTCATCCGTGTGTGTACGGATGAATGCGGGGTTCAATACCCCGGCGGCCTGATCGGCAGGCCGCCGGGAATTCTCACTCCTCGAAAAAAGCCGGCACTCGGTTAGTCCTGCGCATCTTGAAATCGCCAGACTCGTGGGAGACGTAGAGAATGCCGTCCATCCCATCTCGTGATGCATACGACAGGTGAACTGAACCGCAATCCGATCCATCATTGTCGAGAAGATCGAACGAATTCGGGTCGCTCGTTGCGGCCAAACGACCACTCAGACAAGAGCCATCGTCATTACAGATTTGCCATTCCATGTCTTCGCCTGCAAGAATCGCCATAGACGGCCTGGTCGCGCCATCGTTGACATACATCCCGTCTATGCCAAACCCATTTTCAGCGCCATCGATGAACGACTGCTCGGACCTATACCTCGCAAATGATGCACATAGCACCATTGCAAGACAAAGTACAAAGCCAACAATCGCTATCTTTGCATAGCTCTTGCCTATCATGTCATTCACCTCCTTCGTATGTATCGAGGTATTCCTGCTTGAGCGTCTGCGAGGACGACTCGATCTTTTCCACGAGCGTGCCGGCCTCGATGAAGTAGAACGAGTTGGTGAGGTCTGCCAGGTCGTCGAGCAGATGGCTTG
>URTP01000029.1 GCA_900550835.1 uncultured Collinsella sp.
CCTGCAGGCGATCGGCATGCTGGCGGCACACATCGAGCGCCTGGGTGCCGATAGAGCCCGTACAACCCAGGATGGCAACGCGAAGGCGTCCATCGGGGCCATACGTCGTCTGGAAGGACATTACAGCACGCCTCCGATCATCAGCAACAGCTGTGCGGTGATGCAACCGAAGATAAGCGAATCGCTACGATCGAGCATTCCGCCGTGGCCCGGGATAAGGTTGCCGGAATCCTTGACGCCCACACCGCGCTTGATGCGCGACTCGATAAGGTCGCCGATAACGCCCAGAATGGACACGACCACGCCGCATAGCAGCGCATAGGGCAGGCTGAGCTTGTAGAAGTGCGTCGCCCACAGGATGAGCCAAATCAAAACCGAGCCCAAGATGCCGCCGGCAAACCCCTCCCAGCTCTTTTTGGGGGAGATCTTGGGAACCATCTTGTGCTTGCCGATACGGCTGCCCACGATGTAGGCAAACGAATCGGAGACCCAAAGGGACGCGCAAACGCCCACTGAAAGCAGGGCGCCGGCAAAACCGGGCACGGCATCGCGCAGCAGCACGATAGCCGACAGCATAAAGCCAGTGTAGATGGGACCCATGAGCGTCACGGCCACATCAGAGATGCGGGTACGCGGCGACCAGACATACCAAATGCCCACAGCGAGCATCAAGGCAAAAAGCAGGGCATTCAGCAACATCGAATCGCCCAACGCCGACAGCGGAAAGAGTACGGCGGCAGCGATACCCATGCGTTCGTTAGCCATCTTGCCATCGAGCCTTGTCATACGGAAAAACTCATAGCAGCACAGACCGCTCATGACAGAAACAAAGATGGCCGTGGGCACGATACCCAAAACCAGGCACAGGATAAAGACAACGGCGTAGACGATACCGGCGGCGGCACGGGGAATAAAGCCCGCCAGCCACGAACCGGTGCCGCTCTTCGCTGCAGGCGCTCCCGCAGTGGCAGCCTTGCGCGCAGGCGCCGCGGAAACTGGCGTCTTGGGAGCAGATGCCTTGGGACGATCGGACACGATTAAGCCTCCTCGGTCTTGCTCAGTCCACCAAACCTACGGTCACGGCCCTGATAGGCCAAAATGGCGTCGACAAGGCCCCAACGATCAAAGTCGGGCCAATAGGTATCGGTGACGTAGAATTCGGAATAAGCCACCTGCCACAGCAGATAGTTCGAAAGGCGCAGCTCACCAGAGGTGCGAATCACAAGTTCGGGATCGGGAAGACCGGCGGTATAGAGGTGGGAAGCCACCATGTCGTCATCAATTGCGGCAGGATCGATCTTACCGGCGGCAGCGTCGGATGCGATCTGACGGACAGCGCGGGTAATCTCGGCACGCGCGCCGTAGTTGACGGCAAGCGCCAGCGTCATACCGGTGTGATCGGCGCACTCGGCAAGACCGCGCTCAAAAACGTCGCGAGTCTTCTTGGGCAGCGCGGAAATGTCACCCAAAAAGACTACGCGCACATTTTCGCGCTTCAGAAGCGGCAGCTCGTCGATAAACGTCTTGGCAAACAGGTGCATCAGAACGTTGACTTCGTGCTGCGGTCGATTCCAGTTTTCGGTCGAAAATGCATAGGCCGAAAGCACGTCGACGCCCAGGCGCACGCAGGCGGTAATGATCTCGCGCAGCGAGACGATACCCGCCTTGTGGCCCTCGGTGCGTGCAAGACCGCGCGACGTGGCCCAACGACCGTTGCCGTCCATGATGCACGAGATATGGTGCGGAATGTTATTGAGGTCAAGGTCGGAAAAACCGACGCCCGCAGGGGCGTCGGCAAAGTACTCGACCAGTTTATGCTCGTCGTATTGCACCTTAGATCTCCATGACCTCGGCTTCTTTTTCCTTCAGAAGCTCCTCGACCTTGGCGACATATTCATCGGTATGCTTCTGGACCTTGGCCTGCTCGCGACGTACGTCGTCCTCGGTGAGCTCCTCATCGCGCTCGAGCTTGTTGTTGAAGTCGCGACGGATGTTACGGATAGACACCTTGGCCTGCTCGGCGTACTCGCGGCACTCCTTGACGAGCTCGCGGCGGCGCTCCTCAGTGGGAGCCGGGAACGGAAGACGAACGACGGTGCCATCGGAGTTGGGGGTAATACCCAGATCGGAAGCGCCGATGGCCTTGACGATAGCATTGATGAGCGCCTTATCCCACGGCTCGATGAGCAGCATGTGAGCCTCGGGGGTCTTGACGGCGGCAACCTGCGTGACCGGCGTGGGGACACCGTAATAATCGACGGTGATGTCGGACAGAATGTTGGCGTTGGCACGACCGGTACGGACCTTGGAGAAGTTATGCTTGAGGGACTCGAGCGACTTGTCCATATGGGCGGTGATGTTCTCTGCCATGCTTAATCCTCCTGATAGACGAGCGTGCCGACGGGCTCACCCGCGAGCGCGCGCTTGACGGTGTCCTCGCCATCGATGTTGAGGACCAAAATCGGCATACGGTTATCCTGGCACAGTGCCGTAGCCGTGGAATCCATAACCTGCAGACCGCGGACGAGAACCTCGTGATAGGTAATCTTGTCAAAACGGACGGCATCGGCGCACTTGACGGGATCCTTGTCGTAGATGCCGTCAACCTTGGTGGCTTTAATCAGAATCTCGGCGCCGATCTCGCACGCACGAAGAGCCGCGGCGGTGTCGGTCGTAAAGTACGGATTGCCCGAACCGGCAGCGAAGATGACGACGTTGCCCTTGGACAGATGGTTGATAGCGCGGCGACGAATATAGGGCTCGCAGATCTCGTTCATCTGGATAGCGCTCATCACGCGGCAAGGAACATCGTTGTGCTCGAAGGCATCCTGCAGGGCGAGCGCGTTCATAACGGTTGCCAGCATCCCCATGTAGTCGGCCTGAGCACGCTCCATGCCACCGGCAGCGCCTGCCATGCCGCGGAAAATATTGCCGCCGCCGACAACGACGCCGACCTCATGGTCAACGGCGAGCAGCTCCTTGACCTGCTTGGCAAGATGATCGGTAACCTTGGGGTCGATGCCATATTGGCCGTCGCCCATCAGTGCTTCGCCGGAAAGCTTAAGAAGCACGCGTTTATATCGGATGTCGGACAAAGCGATCCTCCTTTAATTAGACTCTCAATATGATATCAAAGGCTCTGATAAGAGCCATGAAAAAGCAGGCTGTGAGTAAAACCCACAGCCTGCTCATTACCAGCTACAAGAGCTTATTTACTCGCCACGGACCAGACGGTCAAAGGCAACGACGGTAATGGTGTCGCCGAGCTCCTTGGAGACCTGCTCAGCGTACTTCTTGAT
The DNA here is from genome assembly GCA_900550835.1 of uncultured Collinsella sp. Taxonomy (GTDB): domain Bacteria; phylum Actinomycetota; class Coriobacteriia; order Coriobacteriales; family Coriobacteriaceae; genus Collinsella. Next base: position 3,300 of record URTP01000029.1, read on the forward strand.
GGTGAGGGAGCTGTCCTTGATGAACTCCTGCTCGGTGAGCACGGACTGCTTGTAGAACTTCTCCAGACGGCCAACAGCCATCTTCTCCTGGATAGCCTCGGGCTTGCCGGACTCGGCAGCCTGGGCCATGTAGATCTGCTTCTCGTGCTCGACGGTCTCGGCCGGAACCTGATCGCGGGTAGCGCAGATCGGGGCGACGGCGGCAACCTGAAGGGCAACGTCGTGAGCGAAGGTCTTGAAGGACTCAGCCTGAGCGGTCTCGGCCTTCTCGAAGGCGAACTCGACGAGGACGCCGATCTTACCACCCATGTGGATGTAAGAAGCGAGCGCGCCGTTCTCGGCCTTGCGGGCAGCGAAGCGGGAGATCTTCATGTTCTCGCCCATGATGTGAATCATCTCGGTGAGCTCGGAGGAAACGGTCTCCTCGCCCATCGGCTTCTCGAGCAGAGCGTCGACGTCAGCAGGCTCGGTGGTAGCGACAACCTCAGCGACCTTAGAAGCAAAGCCGGTGAACTTGGCGTTGGAGCCAACGAAGTCGGTCTCGCAGGAGAGCTCGAGCAGAGCGCCGGTCTTGCCATCCTCGGAGACGAACGCGGCGACAGCGCCCTCGTTGGTCTCACGGCCAGCCTTCTTGGCAGCCTTGGCAAGGCCGTTCTTACGCAGAACGTCGACAGCGGCGTCCATGTCGCCGTCAGCCTCGACGAGAGCCTTCTTGCACTCCATCATCGGGGAGTCGGTCATCTCGCGGAGCTGCTTGACCATAGCGGCGGTAATCTGGGCCATTGTGGTTCCTTTCAAAGAGATGAAAAAGAATTAACTAAGACTGATTTACTCGGCCTTGGGCTCAGCGGCCATCTCGGCCTCGGAGACCTGCTCCTTACCGGAGCCAGCGAGGCAGGCGTCAGCCATGAGCTCGCACATAAGGGTGACAGCGGAGATAGCGTCATCGTTGCAGGGGATGCCGTACTCGACCTCGTCGGGATCGGAGTTGGTGTCGATCAGAGCGACGACGGGGATGTTCAGGCGCTGAGCCTCCTTGATGGCGTTCTCCTCGCGCTTAGTGTCGATGACGAAGAGAGCCTGGGGCAGACCCTTCATGTCGCGGGCGCCACCGAGGTTGGTCTGGAGCTTGGTGAGCTCCTTGCCGAGCACAGCCTGCTCCTTCTTGGGGAGCACTGCCATGCGGCCGTCCTCGACCATGGCCTCGAGCTCCTCCATGCGGTTGATGCGGGAGCGGATGGTGACGAAGTTGGTCAGCATACCGCCGAGCCAACGCTGGTTGATGTAGGGCATATTAGCGCGCTCAGCAGCGTTCTTGACGGCCTCCTGAGCCTGCTTCTTGGTGCCGACGAACAGCACGTTGCCACCCTTGGCGACGTTCTTGACGAAGGTGTAGGCCTGGTCGGCGTCGAGGATGGTCTGCTTGAGGTCGAGGATGTAGATGCCGTTGCGCTCACCGAAGATGAACGGCTTCATCTTGGGGTTCCAGCGACGGGTCTGGTGACCGAAGTGGCAGCCGGCCTCGAGCAGGGTGCGGATATTAATCTTGGTAGCCATGTTAAACCTCCTGTGGTTTGCCTCCGCGCGGGGTCATCCTCCAAAACCAACCCGGACATGTGCTACCAAAGCCCGGGCACCACGGTATGAAGTAGCCGCGCGTGCGTGATAAAAACATGTTGCCGTGAAGCAACCCGATGAATGATAGCAGGAATGCATCTTCGTGCCAACCCGCAATCAAAACCACACACCTGAGTGCGGCGCGGGACGTCCCAGCCACTATTCGCCTCGGGGATGGGCTTGAGCCACGGCACGTTTGAGCCGATCGGGCGTGAGGTGCGTGTAGATCTGCGTCGTGGACAGGCTCGCATGACCCAGCAGCTCTTGAACCGAGCGCAGGTCCGCACCGCCCTCGAGCAAGTCGGTCGCAAAGGTATGGCGCATCGCATGCGGGGCGATGTCGGCCGGAATGCCGGCGAGTGTCGCCAGAGTATGGAACCGCCGCCTGAGCATGGCGGCACTCATGCGATTACCGCGCGCCGATATAAGCAGCGGATGCGGCCCGGTAGTGGGGTCACGGCGCTTTGCCTGAGCGAGCAACTCCGGCCGCCCCTCCTCAATATAGAGACGCGTCGCCTCGAGCGCGCGACGATACAGAGGGACGATACGTTCTTTGCTCCCCTTGCCCCACAGGCGCAGCGTGCGTTCGGACCACACAATGGACTCCACATTGAGTGCTGCGAGCTCAGAGATACGGGCGCCCGAGGCATAGAGCAGCTCGAGCATCGCCGCATCGCGCAGTCCCGCGGGTGTTGAGGTATCAGGCGTCTTGAGCAGCGCCTCCACCTGTTGGGTCGTCAGCACACCGGGTAGATCGCGCGGGAGCTTGGGCGAGGAAATTGCCGAGACCACATCGCCCTCCACGACCCCCTCGGCAGCCATCCACCGATAGAGCGAGCGAATGGCAGACAGGTGTGCCGCAAGCGTTCGGGGAGCCACCTGCTCACGCGAAAGTTCGGCAAGATAGCGACGAATGGTGCGCACGTCGGCAGCGAAAGCATCTATATCCTCACGCTCGCACCAGGCAGCAAAACGCTCCAGCCTCGAGCCATAGGCCGTCACCGTGTTGGGAGAAAGTCCCTCGACACGTGAGATATAGGCGATAAACGAGTCGACGGTGTCGTACAGGTCAAAGGCTATGACCGGTCGCCTCCAAACAAATCGGGGCGAGTGGCCAGATAGGCATCAAGGGCCTCGAGCGCACGGTCCGCATAGGCCTGGTAGCGGTCGCGCTTGCTGCGGCGCTTACCATCCTCGAGTGGCGGCACCAGGCCAAAGTTGACATGCATAGGCTGAGAGCCCACGGTGGCAGGATCGGTCGCATAGCCCACGAGCGCACCCAGGGCGCCCACACGCGGCAGCTCGACGCCCGCGGCCCCGATAGCCTCGGCATAGGTGTTGAGCGCCGCGAGCAGACCCGTCGCCACGGCTTCCATGTACCCCTCGGTGCCGGTGATCTGACCGGCCAGGCGCACGCCGGTGCCGGGCACGGCAAAGGTGCCATCGAGCACGTGCGGGGCGTCGACAAAGGTATTACGGTGCATGACACCGTAGCGGAAGAACTCAGCGTTCTCCAGGCCCGGCACCATATGGAAGACGCGCTTCTGCTCGCCAAAGGTCAAGTTGGTCTGGAAGCCCACCAGGTTATAGGCGGTCTTCTCCTTATTCTCGGCACGCAGCTGAATCGCCGCCCAGGGACGACGACCGGTTCGCGGATCGGTGAGGCCGACAGGCTTCATGGCGCCAAAGCGAATGGCGTCCTTGCCGGTGCGCGCAACTTCCTCGGCAGGCTGGCAGGCCTGGAACAGATCGCCGCCCTCAAAGTCCTTGAGCACCACGCGGTCGGCCGTGGTAAGCGCCTCGATAAAGGCCTCGTACTCCTCCTTATTGAGCGGAGCGTTGAGATAGTCGCCGCTCCCCTGCTCCTCGTAGCGCGACTGCGAGAACAGCACGTCCATATCGAGCGTGGAGGCATCGACGATCGGCGCCGCGGCATCGAAGAACGCAAGGGCGTCGCCACCGACGAGCTTCATGACCTCTTCGCTCAGCGCCGGCGAGCACAAGGGGCCGGCGGCAATGACCACGTGACCTTCGGGAATCTGCGTGACCTCGCCGTGAATGATCTCGATATTGGGACGGGCGGCAACCTCGGCCTCGACAAACTCGGAAAACTTGACGCGGTCGACCGCCAAGGCGCCACCGGCGGGAACAGCGGCGCGATGGGCGCAATCGAGCAGGACTGAACCCATGCGCTCAAGCTCGGCCTTCAGCAATCCAGCCGCGGAATCCGGACGGGTCGACTTAAACGAATTGGAACAGACGAGCTCTGCCAGGTGATCGGTATGGTGGGCCGGGGAGCTAACCTGGGGGCGCATCTCGCACAGCCTTACGGCGAACCCGCGATCTGCCAGCTGAATCGCGCACTCCGAACCCGCCAGACCGCCACCGATAACCGTCACCTGATCAAACAGCATCTGCAAACACCTTTCTAATTGACATGTTTTCCATTGTGACCGAAGGGTGTCTGAGCGTGAAGGGCAAACTTGGAGGGCGCATACCTTCCATCCATCATGCGCTCGATAAGACCCTCGAGCTCAAGCGAACCCAGGAGTTTGAGTACGCCGACGGCATCGAGCGAGACGAGCGCCGCGATGTCGTCGACCTTGAGCGGAGAGGCGATGAGCGCATGCATCACGGTCTGCTGTGTTTGATCCAGGTCGGCAATGCCGGGAGCATCGGGGCGCGAGTAGCGCAGGGTGCCGTAGATGCGTGAAATAGCCATCTCGATAGATTCCTCGTCGATGATGCAGCAGGCACCGTTCGCAATGAGGTAATTCGTGCCACGCGACTCGGGCGATAGGATCGACCCTGGCACGGCAAGAAGTTCTCGCCCCAAATCCATAGCAGCCTCGGCTGTAGAAAACGTCCCGGAAGGCATACCCGCCTCGGATACAAAGAGGGCTTGCGACAGGGCCGCGATTACGCGATTGCGGCGCGGAAAGGCAAACTTGCGCGGACCCATGCCCCACGGAGAGATCGACACGACCGCGCCACCCGTATCGAGCGTGCGCGTAATAAGCCCCGCGCTCGAACGCGGGTAGACCACGTCGGCGCCCGTCCCCAGCACCACGACGTGTTTGCCGCCGGCATTGACCGCAGCCCAACCCGAGGCCTGGTCACAACCGACCGCGCCGCCCGAAACTACCGTCACGCCCGCCTCGACCGCAACCTTTGCCGCAAGCTCTGCCGCGGCAAGACCATACGGAGAGGCCTTGCGCGCGCCGATGATGGAGAGCGCGGGCGTCGAAAGCACCTCGGGGTTGCCGCGCACATAGAGTGTCTGGGGTACATCAGAAAGCTCCAAAACGGTCTCGGGATACAACGCGTCACCTGGATGCAGCTCGAAGGTCCCCTCGGCCATCATTGGTCCCTCCTTCCCTGGTACATCGCCGCCTCGAGCACGTGGTCCTGCGTCACTTGCTCGCTCTCGGCGACGTCGGCGATGGTACGCGCGATACGCACCAGGCGCACGATGCCGCGGCCCGTGAGATGCGTGCGCTTCGACAGGCCGAGCACACACTTCTCCGCCGCATCATCGAGCTCAAAGGTCGAAACGACGCCGTCAATGGACCGTGTCTCGTCATCCTCGGCCTCGGCATCAGCATCGTCCATACGGGATTCGCGCCAAGCGCGAAAAGCGCGACCGCGCACAACGTAGTCACGTAACTCAGCTGACGACATACCCTCCGCGCCCTCGATAATCACCTGAGGGTCGGGACGGGTCACATCGATCATCATGTCGATACGGTCGGCCAAAGGACCGCGCAGTTTAGACCGATAGCGCTCGACCATCGCCGCCGAGCAGCGACACGGTACCTCACGATCGCCCAAAAAGCCGCAGGGGCAGGGATTGCTCGCAGCCAGCAGCTGAAAGCGCGACGGGAAGGTAAAAGCCCCGTCGACGCGTACGATCCTGACGTAGCCGCGTTCGATGGGCTGACGCAGCGTCTGCAGCACACCCGTGGGAAACTCAGCAAGCTCGTCCAAAAAGAGCACGCCGCCATGAGCAAGGCTGATCTCACCCGGGTGCACCGGGCGCCCACCGCCGATAAGACCTGCGGTCGAAATACTGTGATGGGGGCTGCGGAAGGGCCGGTGCCCCGCCAACAAGCCATCAATGTTCTCACCCAAAACCGAATGGATGCACAGCGCCTCCTGTTGATCCTCAACGGAAAGCTCGGGCAGGATGCCGGTCATACGACGCGCGAGCATCGTCTTGCCCGATCCCGGGGACCCGATCATGAGCAAGCCGAGTTCTCCTGCCGCCGCAAGCGCCATGCCGCGCTTGGCGACCTCCTGCCCCAGTACGTCGGCATAGTCGAGCTCGGGCTCAAAGGTCGCCTCGAGCACTTCAGAATCCAAGTAGTGCCGCGCGGCATCGCCCATGCCATGGGCAAGCTGAGACAAATGATCGATAAATCCGCAATCCACGCCCGCAAGCGGCACATGCTGATCGGACCTGCCGGCGATAAAGGACAGCCCCATATCACGCGCCAATAGCTGAAACGCCACCTCGCCCTTGACGGGAAGCACCGTACCGTCCAAGCCGAGCTCGCCGGCGATAAGGCAGCGATCGAGGTTGTCACGGGGAATCTGCCCATCGGCCGCCAGAACCGCGATGGCGATGGGCAGATCAAAGCCGCTACCGGTCTTGCGAATATCGCCAGGCGCCAGATTGACCGTAATGCCCGAGCGCGGGATTTCGAACCCGGCGGAGCGCATCGCGCAGCGAATACGACCGCGTGACTCCATCACCTCCATACTCGGAATGCCGAGCATCTGAATGCCCGGAACGCCGCCGGCAAGCGAGACCTCGACCGTGACGTGAATCGCCTCGACGCCACGGATGCAGGCCGCGTGAACGGCAAACGTCTCGAACGCCATCACGACACCTGCCAATCGAACGCGTTGTACTGATGCTCGATCTCAGCGATATGCCCGCCGCGAATGGTGACACCCACGGCATCGAAGCGAATCGCCTTGAGCGGATAATGATCCATGAGATAGCAACTTGCGATGCGGCGGTAGCGGCGTTGCTTTTGGGCGTCCACGGCCTCCTCGGGAAAGACCCGCGTGCTGCAATCCAGTGCGACGCGTCTGGTCTTGACCTCGGCCATCACCACGACATCGTCGAGCTCATCGAGCAGCACCAGATCGGCCTCGCCCTCGGTGCAACGATAACCCTGCTCCAGCAAGGTGTAGCCGCGCTCGTTAAAGTAGTCGATGGTGATCAGCTCGCCCAGCATGCCCAGCTCGCGGGGACTGAGCCCCTTGATAAACTCGGGCGTCATCGCCCCGCAGTCGAGCTCGCCGTTTTCCCAACGCTCCTTGAGCTGCTGCGTCTTGCTCTTTTTGCTTGCGGCACTCATGGGGTCTCCTTTCCCGCACGCTGCATTGCCCCGATGATGAGGGCACCTTTCATGCGGGTAAGTACCGGAAGCAAACCAAAAGCTGACCAAATGCCGTCAAAAAACGGGCCGTACGCAGCAATGGTGTTGCATACGGCCCGCTACCAGCAGGTTTATAAAACCCCTGAGGTCCCTGTCTCCACAATTGACCTAGAAAAGGCGCTCAGTCTGCAGAAAGTTTCCGCAAAAGCTCACGCGGTGCAGTGGACAAAGTCCATGTTTGCGAATGGCCTCGATATGCTCGGGGCTTGCATAGCCCTTCGACTCGGCCAGATGGTACTCGGGATACTCGGCATCGTACTCGACCATCATCTCATCACGCGTGACCTTGGCCATGATGGACGCCGCGGCGATACAGGCGATCTTGGCATCGCCCTTCACCACGTCGCGCTCGTTGGGAACGGCGCCCAAGGGGTTACCGTCCATAAGCACGCAATCGGGCTCGAGCCCCGTATCGGCCACGGCGCCCGCGACAGCGGCTCGAATGGCGCGGGCCATGCCCATCTCATCGATATCCTTAGGCGCGATATGGCAAAAACCAATTGCCGTCGCCACCTCGGCAATCTTCACTGAGAGCAACTCGCGGCGCGCCGGCGTGAGCTTTTTGGAATCGTTGATGCCCCAGACGCGCGGCTCCATAGGAAGGCAGACGGCGCATACCGTCAAAGGACCGGCCACCGATCCGCGACCCACCTCGTCGACACCAACGACTACCCCATCGCCGCCAAGCTCATGCATAAGCTCGTACATGTCATTGACGCGCTCGCGCTCGGCAAGTTCCTTGGCATGGCGCTTAAGAGCACGCTCGCAAGCCTTGATCACCTGCTGGCGCGGGTCCTCGCGATAATGCTCCACGAGGGCGGGGATCTCCTCAAACGTAGCGCTCGCCAACTCACCGGCAACCTGCGATGCCGAAACCGAGCTCGTCATATTGGCCATACCAGGCCCTCCTTGCATGCAAATCAGATAAAAAGAAGGGCCACCCGAAGGTGACCCTTGTGTCCAAACGAGTGGACAGACGCTGCGATCTTCTTAGCGCTTCTCGGGGATGCGAGCAGCCTTGCCCACCTTGTCGCGGAGGTAGTACAGCTTGGCGCGACGGACGCGACCATGACGAACGACCTCGAGCTTGGCGATCTTGGGGCTGTGAAGCGGGAAGGTACGCTCAACACCGACACCGAAGGACATCTTGCGGACGGTGAAGGTCTCGCGGGCACCGGCGCCGGCCATGCGGATGACGTCGCCCTGGAAGACCTGAATGCGCTCGCGGTCGCCTTCCTTAATGCGGTAGTGAACCTTGACGTTGTCGGCGACGCGAACCTGAGGAATGTCCTCGCGGATCTGCTGACGCTCGATTGCGCGGATGTAATCCATGTGCAATTCCTTACTCTTCTAGAGGTGCCGTACCACCTTGGCCGGCACGTAGTTGAACAAACGTATTCGAGTATACACGCGCGGGTTTCTGCTGCAAGAACATTTTTTCACGCAGACAAAAAGACAAAACCCGCACATGATAACCGCCCGTCTCACGAATGAGACGGGCGGCATGAAGGGGGCTACGCTAGGCGTCTAAACCCAAAACGTTAGGCGGAACGCTTGGCCTCGAGCTTGGCCTGAGCGGCAGCCAGGCGCGCGAGGGGCACGCGATAGGGCGAGCAGGACACGTAGTCCACGTCGGCCACGTTAAACAGGCCCTTGATGGACTTGGGGTCGCCGCCGTGTTCGCCGCACACGCCAAAGTGCATGTCGGGATTGGTGGCGCGGCCCTTCTCGACGGCCAAGCGCACGAGCTCCAGCACCGCCGCGTCGATGGTCTCGAAGGGGTTGTCTTTCAGGATCTTTTTATGCATGTACAGCGGGATGAACTTGGCCTCGGCGTCATCGCGCGAGAAGCCAAAGGTCGTCTGGGTGAGGTCGTTGGTGCCAAAGCAGAAGAAGTCGGCATGATGGGCGATCTCGTCAGCGACCATGCAGGCACGCGGCAGCTCGAGCATCGTGCCCACGGGAATATTGAGCTCGACGCCTTCCTCGGCGGAAACCTCGGCGATCACGCGCTCGATAACCTCGCGGGTCTGGACATGCTCGGCCGTGATGGAAACGAGCGGAACCATGATCTCGGGGCGCGGGTCGACACCCTCCTTGATAAGGCGGGCAGCGGCCGTGGCGACGGCGCGAACCTGCATGAGCGGCAGATCGCCAAAGACGACGGACAGGCGCACGCCGCGCAAGCCCAGCATGGGGTTGGACTCGACCATGCCGTCAATGCGACGCAGGCGGGCGCGCAGGGCAGTGAGCTCCTCCTCGGGAGCGCCGGCGGCCTCCTTCTTGGTGATGGCGACCTCGAGCTCGCGAGGATTATCCAGGAACTCATGAAGCGGCGGATCGAGCAGGCGGACGACCACATCGCGACCGGACATGGTCTTGAACATCGCCAGGAAGTCCTCGGTCTGAACCTTGAGCAAGTCGGCCAGGGCCTGCTGCTTCACGGCCTCATCGTCAGACAGGATAAAGCTCTGGATGATGTTCTTGCGATCGCCCAGGAACATATGCTCGGTGCGGCACAGGCCGATGGCCTCGGCGCCAAACTCGAGCGCGAGCGCGGCATCCTCGGGGTTGTCGGCGTTGACGCGCACGTGGTTGGCGTGGCCGCAGGTCTCGTCCAAGCGAATCTCGTCGGCCCAGGACAGGATGGTGTCCAGGTCGCCGGTGAGCTCGGCCGAAACCAGGTCGACGGCGCCGTCGACGACGATGCCCTGGGTACCGTCGATGGAGATGACATCACCCTCGCGCAGCACGCGGTCGCTGCCCTCGATGTGCACGACCTTCTCGGCAGCGTCGATATGGAAGCGCTCGACACCGCAGACGCAGGGCGTACCCATGCCGCGGGCGATAACGGCGGCATGGCTCGTCTTGCCGCCATGGCTGGTCAGGATGCCCTCGGCGGCGACCATACCCTTCAGGTCATCGGGGTTGGTCTCCCAACGAACCAGAATGACCTTGTGACCCTCGTTGGCGCGCGCGACGGCGTCGTCACTCGAGAACACGACCTCGCCCACGGCGGCACCGGGGCTGGCGTTAAGGCCGCTGGCCAGGGCCTCGTACTTCTTGGAGGCGTCGAACTGCGGGTGCAGGAGCTGATCGAGCTGCGCGGGATCGATGCGGCTCACGGCCTCCTCGCGGGTGATGAGGCCCTCCTCGACCATCTCGATAGCGATGCGCAGCGCGGCGGTAGCGGTGCGCTTGCCCACGCGAGTCTGAAGCATCCAAAGTTTACCCTGCTCGATGGTGAATTCGATATCGCACATGTCGCGATAGTGATCCTCGAGCGTCAGGAACACGCGCTCGAGCTCCTCACCTGCAGACTCGAGGCCCGGGGTAGTCTTGAGGTCGGCGATGGGCTCGGTGTTACGGATGCCGGCGACGACGTCCTCGCCCTGGGCGTTGACCAGAAAGTCGCCGTAGAACTCCTTGGTGCCGTCGGCCGGGTTGCGCGTAAAGGCGACGCCGGTCGCAGAGGTCTCCCCCTTGTTGCCAAAGGCCATGGCCTGGACGTTGACGGCAGTACCGAGCTCGTCGGAAATGCCGTGCTGCATGCGGTAGATGCAGGCGCGCTCGTTCATCCAACTGCCAAAGACGGCCTGGATGGCAAGGCGCAGCTGAAGCTCAGGATCGTACGGGAAGACGGGCTTGCCGTCGGCGACCTCGAGCTCGGGATACAGGACGGCCTCGACGTTCTCGGAGAAGATGCCCTTAAAGGTCTCGACGAGCTCCTGCAGATCCTCGGCCGAAAGCTCGGAATCGACACGAACGCCAGCGACCAGGCGGGCCTGGGTCAGGGCGTTCTCGAATTGATCGGCATCGACGCCCATGACGACGTTGGAGAACATCTGGATAAAGCGACGGTAGCTGTCCCAGGCAAAGCGCGGGTTCTGCGTCTGCGCGATAAGGCCCTGGACGGAATCGTCGTTGAGGCCCAGGTTGAGGACCGTGTCCATCATGCCGGGCATAGAGAACGGAGCGCCCGAGCGAACCGACACGAGCAGCGGATCGGAGGCATCGCCGAGTTTCTTGCCGCAACGGGCCTCGAGGTCCGCCTCGGCGGCAACGATCTCATCAAGTGCGCCTTCGGGCCAGACGTTGCCGGCACCGGAGTACTCGACACAGGTCTGGCAGGTAATGGTAAAGCCACCGGGAACCGGCAGGCCGATACGGCTCATCTCGGCAAGGTTAGCGCCCTTGCCACCAAGCACGAAGTTCATGGATTTGTCGCCCTCAGTGACACAGGTGCCCTGGGCGTCGGTTCCAAAACGGTAAACCCTCTTGCAATCGCTCACGATACTTCCCCTTCCATGCACTTACGCGCACGACCGTGGTAACGAATCGACCCGCCGAATGCGAGCCGTGAGGGTACTATACGGCGGGTTTTGGGCGGGCTTGCGCAGAGGGCGCGGGGGTTGGTAAACGTGGTAAATATGGCGGTAAACGGTAGGTAAAGTTGGTTACCTTATGAAGATACCAATGCAAGATGCTTGCAGGTCAAATGCTAGTTTATTGCTAAATCGCTTTACCAATATCGTGCATTATTTTTAGGTAGTCTTTTAGAGACGGGCATTTTTAGCTACCCCAATAAGCTAGCTTTGCTGGGCTCGGCGGGCGGCGCGGCGGGCACGGGCATCTTGGATTTCCTCCAAGTGGCTAATGATCTCGGCAGCGCTTTCCTCGATGGCCTTGCCATCGGTACGCACCACAAAGCAGCCTAGGCGCTTCATGAGGGCACGGGCTTCCTCAAGCTCGCTGCGCACACTCTCGGGCTCGGCATAGGAGCCGGCAACGGCACGGGCGTAGTCATCGCCCAAGCGACTATCGCGAATTTCGGAAATCACATCGACGGTCGAGATCAGACCAAACAACCGCATCGGGTCAACCTCGTAAATCGACTTCGGCGGCTCCATGCCATGCGCCAGTGGGACATTGGCGACCTTGTAGCCCTGATAGGCTAAATACATCGACAGCGGCGTCTTGGATGTACGCGACACACCCAGCAGCACGATATCGGCACCCGACAGATCGTCGCAACCGCGCCCGTCATCGTGCTCAACGAAATACTCCATGGCCTCGATACGATGGAAATAGCGGTCATCGGTCTTGTGAATCACGCCCGCAACGCACTTGGGCGGCACACCGATGAGCGACGACAGCACGGCAAGCGTCGGGCCGATCAGGTCGACCGAACGGATATGCAGCATACCCAGGTAATCGAGCACGCGGGCGCGAAGCGCCGGATCGACAATGGTATGGAACACGGCGACATCGCGATGGTCGGCATCGACGCGCGGCCCCACAAATGACTTGACCTGCTCCACGGAGGTCACCTTGGGCAGGCGCAAAACGCGAAAAGCCCCTTTATCAAATTGCCCGGACGCCGCAAGCACCACCTCACAAGCGGTATCGCCGAGCGAGTCGGAGATAACGATAACGGTGGGACGAGCGGTGACCGGGCAATCCATGCGGGGCTCCTTTTGCGCTTATGCGCAGGCTGGCTTACTTTTTGCGGGCAAGCTCACCGATGTTGGCAATGCCGGAGAAAACGGCCTCGAAGCGGTTGAGCAGCTTAAGGCGATTATCGCGAAGCAGCTCGTCCTTGTCCATGACCATGACCTCATCGAAGAAACGGTCGATGGGCGCGCGCAGGGCGGCGAGGGCGGCAAATGCGGTCGGGTAGTCCTCGGCAGCAAGGGCGGCATCGACGGCGGTCTGAGCAGCCTCGGAGGCGTCGGCGAGCGCAAGCTCGACCTCGCCCATCAGGCTGCGGTCATACTCCGCACCCAGCTCGGGCTTGGAGATATGCGCGGCGCGGGCATAGGCGGTCGCCAGGTTGTCGAACGTCTCAGCGTCGTTCTTGCGGGCCTCGTCGAGGGCGGCGCAGCGGGCGAAGAAGACGGACGGGGCGATGATGTGCACCGCGGAGACGGCGGCGACGGTATCGGCCGGAATCTTTTCGTCGCGGGCCATGCTCACCAGGCGGCCATGGAAGAAGTCACGAACCTGCTGGGCGACCTCGGCGGCGTCGAACTCAATGCCCTGCTCACTGTAGAGTTCGAGGGCAAAGTCGATGAGCGACGTGGGGTCGATCGGCAGACGGTCGCGCAGGATGTTGATAATGCCGATA
>URTP01000030.1 GCA_900550835.1 uncultured Collinsella sp.
GCACACGTCGTGATACTCCACGGCGCCGGCAGTCACCTGCAGATCCGTAGCGCCCGGCTTGTCCTGGATATCCGGCGCGGTCGAGAGCACCTCGTCCATGCGCTTAAAGCCGGCGATGGCCTTCTGATACGTTTCGGCCGAATTGACGAGTGTCTCGAGCGGCGTGCAGAACAGCGAAATATAGAGTGCAAAGGTCGCCATATCGACCGCCTGCAGCTGTCCCTGGGCGACCAGCCAGCCGCCCAGCAGCACCACGATCACATAGAGCACACCCGAGAGCAGGCCATACGTCGCGGTATAGACGCCCATGGCGTGATACATGTTCTCCTTGGACGAAAGATAGCGATTGTTGGAGGCGCGGAACTTGAAGCGCTCGGTCTCCTCATTGGCAAAGCTCTTGACCACGCGCATGCCCGCCAGCGAATCCTGCAGCTGCGCATTGATGCCGCTGATCTTTTTGCGGTTGTCGCTAAAGACCTCGCGCATGCGCATGTTCTGCCAAAACATGATGACCGAAAACGCTGCTGTCACCGCAGCCATGGCAAGCGCCAGCACCGGGGCGATGGTAAAGAGGATCACAAACGAGCCGATAATCTCGATGCCGCAGATGATGATCCACTCGGGCACGTGGTGCGCCGCCTCGCAGATATCGAACAGGTCGTTGACCACGCGGCTCATCATGTCGCCCGAGCTGTTACGGTCGAAGTACGCAAAGCTAAAGCGCTCATACTGGTCGAACAGGTCCTCGCGCATCTTGGACTCCATGCGCGCACCCATCACGTGACCCCAATAGCTCACAAAATAGCGGCAGGCGCAGCGGATGACATACATCAGCACCAAACCTACCGCGATCATACCGAGCGCCTGCATAATGGCAGCATGACCCTGGGTAAACAGCCCACCGGTCAAATTGCGCAGAATAATAGGAAACGCAAGGTCAATGGCGGCAAGCACCAGAGCACAAACAGTATCAGCAACAAAAAGCCCCATCTGGGACCTGTAGTAAGAAAGAAACCTCTTCAGCATAATCACCTTACGCGGTTTTACCAAACCGCGTTTCGTCTCGACGCTGCAAGTGCTCCATTTGGACAATCTGGCCTTCAATCGTCGGTCGCGTATATCCATACGCTTCCCTCCTCTTTTGGGCCACCTTGTCTCAAATGGAGCACTTTCGCTGACTTACACAAACCTGCGGGATCATCCCCGCTCGTTAAAGCTCCGCACCCCCAAGGCGATGCGCGATGCTGTCGCAGGCCAAGGCGCCCACGACGGTCTTGGCGTCTTCGATCTTGCCGTCGAGCACGGCGTCGATCAGCTCGTGCAGCGGCACCAGGTCAACGTTGACAAACTCGTCATCGTCGGGGTTGGGCGCATCAAACTCCAACTTGGTAGCCAAGTAGATGTGAATGATCTCGTCGCAAAAACCGCAGGACGTGACAATCGACGTCAAAAAGCGAATGCGATCAGCCCTAAAGCCCGTCTCCTCATGCAGCTCGCGTTTGGCGCAATCGAGCGGGTCCTCGCCTGGATCGAGCTTGCCGGCGGGAATCTCGACCGTCACGCGGTCGATAGCGGTGCGGTACTGACGCACCAGTACGATCTTGCCGCTCTCGGTCAGCGCTACAACGGCCGCCGCACCCGGATGGCGAACGATATCGCGGGCGCTGCGGCGACCGTTGGGCAGCTCAACCTCAAGACGGTGGACGTCGAGGATCTTGCCCTTCCAGGCGCACTCCTCCGAAAGAATCTTCTCGTGCAGCTCGGCATCGTGCGGGTCGTCGTCGCCCAGCACCAGCGCCGGCTCGTCAGCGACCTCGCCGCCAGGCTCGCCCTCGGCGTGCCCATACATGCGGCTGCCCTCTTCAACGATCTGCGCATCCACGAGCTCTTCGTTCTTCTCGTCCATCCGTCTCATTCCTCTCGGATTTTAGGCATCCCAGGCGTCGCGGCCGCGCAGCGCGCGCAGGCCGATGTCGTGGCGCAGGGTCTTGCCTTCAAAATCAATCTTCTCGCAGGCCTCGTAGGCAAGGTTGCGAGCGTTCTCGAACGTGTCACCCAGAGCGGTTACGGCAAGCACGCGGCCGCCGTTGGTCACGAGCTGGCCATCCACCACGGCGGTGCCCGCGTGGTACACGGTCACGTTCTCCATGGCCTCGGCATCCTCAATACCAGTGATGACCTTGCCCTTCTCGTAGCTGCCGGGATAGCCCGCGCTCGTCAGGACAACGGCCACGGCCCACTCGTCACGCCAGTCGAGCTCAATCTGATCGAGCTCGCAGTTGGCGCAGGCGAGCATGACCTCAACCAGGTCGTTCTTAAGGCGCGGCAGCACGACCTGCGTCTCGGGGTCGCCAAAGCGGGCATTGAACTCCAGCACCTTGGGGCCGGCAGGCGTGAGCATAAAGCCGCCATACAGGCAGCCGCGGTAGTCGATGCCCTCGGCAGCAAGCTCGGCAACGGTCTGCTCCATGACCGCCACCATGGTGGCGTGCTCCTCGTCGGTCACGATGGGCACCGGGCTGTAGACGCCCATGCCGCCGGTGTTGGGTCCCTTGTCGCCCTCGAGGGCGCGCTTGTGGTCCTGCGAGGTGGCCATGGGGCGCACGGTCTTGCCGTCGGTAAAGGCGAGCAGTGAGCACTCGGGACCAACGAGCATCTCCTCGATAACCACGGTGTTGCCGGCATCGCCAAAGGTGCCGCCAAAGCACTCGCGCACGGCCTCCTCGGCCTGCTCAAGTTCGGTCGCCACGATAACGCCCTTGCCCGCGGCAAGGCCGTCGGCCTTCACGACCAGCGGAGCGCCCTGCTCGCGCACGTAGGCGAGAGCCGAAGCCTCGTCGGTAAACGAACCATAGGCTGCCGTCGGAATGCCCGCACGCTCCATGAGCTGCTTGGAGAACAGCTTGGAGCCCTCCATCTGGGCGCCCTCGGCACCCGGGCCAAAGCAGGGAATACCCGCCGCGCGCACGGCGTCGGCCACGCCCGCCACGAGCGGAGCCTCGGGGCCAATTACCACGAGTCCGCATCCGTGGCTCTGCGCAAACGCCGCCACGGCCGCAGGATCGCAGTCGTCGAGAACAACGTTCTCGCCGCAGCTCGCGGTGCCGCCGTTGCCCGGCGCGATGTAGAGCTTGCCGGCGCGCGGTGATGCTGCGAGCTTAGCTGCCAAAGCATGCTCACGGCCGCCGCTGCCCAACAACAGGATGTCGATGGTTTGAGTGTCCGCCTTCAAGGATGCCTCCTCTATGGATGAATGGCCCGCTCCGCGCGAGCCCTTTGCAAGCAAATATACCCCTCGGCCGCCCGTCCGGGCTGCAAAGGGGTATATCGCAATAACCAAATAGTCCCGATTACTTCCAGAATCGGTTGATGATCTGCTCGCGACCAGCGCCAACGCCAATAAACGTCACGCGGGTGTGTGCCAGATCCTCGATAAACGCCACGTAGTCCTGAGCCTCTTGCGGCAGCTCATCAAAGCTGCGGCAACCGGTGATGTCGCACTTCCAGCCGGGGAGCTCCTCGTAGATGGGCTTGGCATGCTCAAAGCGCACCTGATGCTCGGGCACGCTGGTGTAGCGCTCGCCATCGACGTCGTAGGCCACGCACACCTTGATGGTGTCGAAAGCCGAAAGCACGTCAAGCTTGGTCACGGCGATGTCGGTGAGGCCGTTGACGCGCGAGGCATAGTTGGCGATAGGGCCGTCAAACCAGCCGCAACGACGACGGCGACCGGTGGTCACGCCGTACTCATAGCCCTCCTCGGTCAGCGTGTGGCCGGCCTCGGACTCATAGGAAAGCTCGGTGGGCATGGGGCCCGAACCGACGCGGGTGATGTAGGCCTTCATGACGCCCAGCACGCGGTCGACGTTCTTCATGCCCACGCCGGAACCGGTGATGGCGCCGCCGGCGGTGCAGTTAGAAGACGTCACGTACGGATAGGTGCCGTGGTCGATGTCGAGCAGCGTCGCCTGGGCGCCCTCAAACAGCAGGTCCTTGCCCTCATCGATCATGTTGTTGAGCAGCAGGCTCGTCTCGGTGATGTAGGGGCGCAGGCGCTCGGCCATCGGCAGGTACTCGTCGCAAATCTGGTCCACGGTGTAGGTGGGCAGGTTGTAGATGAGCTCGAGCTCAGGGTTCACGCGGGCGAGAGCGGTCTCCAGCTTGTCGCGGAACAGTGCCTCGTCCAGCATGTCCTGCATGCGCAGGCCGATGCGGGCCATCTTGTCCTGATAGCACGGACCGATACCGCGCTTGGTGGTACCGATGTTCTTCTTGCCGAGCTTCTGCTCAAAGGCGCCATCCAGGTCGATGTGGTACGGCATGATGACATGCGCGTTGCCGCTAATCTTGAGGTTCTTGGTGGTGATGCCGTCGGCCTCGAACATATCGATCTCCTCAAGGACAACCTTGGGGTTGACGACGCAGCCGTTACCGATCACCGACACATGGTCGGAATACATGATGCCGGAGGGCACCTGGTGCAGGCCGTACTTCTTGCCGTTGACGACGATGGTGTGACCGGCGTTGTTGCCGCCCGAATAGCGCACGACGGCATCGAAGTCGCCGGCGACCAGGTCGCAAATCTTACCCTTGCCCTCATCGCCCCACTGGGCACCGACCAAAACGGTTGACGGCATGTTTACTCCTTACATTCATGGACTGTCTACGCGCCACGCCGGCACGCAGAAGCACAAAACATTCCCAGTATACCCGTGCAACGGGCGCCTGTCCTACTCCTCGGCATGTGCCCCATCAAGCTCATAGAACTTGGTGGATGCCGGCAGGAACATCAGGTCGACGTCGCCGATCGGGCCCGAACGGTTCTTGGCCACGACGATACGCGTAACGCCCTCGTCGGGTCGATCGTCGCGCGAGGCTTCGGCCTCGTCGGCGGAGCGGTCCAAGAACATGACGATATCGGCGTCCTGCTCGATGGAGCCCGATTCACGAAGGTCGGAAAGCTGCGGGCGCTTGCCGGTACGGGATTCGACCTGACGCGAGAGCTGTGACAGCGCGATGAGCGGGATCTTGAGCTCCTTGGCCATAATCTTAAGACCACGCGACATCTCCGAAACCTCGACGGTACGGCTCTCGGAGCGGCGTCCCGGTGGAGGACTCACCAGCTGCAGGTAGTCCAAAATGATGATTGCCTTTTCCTTGTTATGGAGCATGCGGCGGCTCTTGGCGCGAATCTCAGTCACTGTGGTGCCGGGCGTATCGTCAATCAGAATATCGAGCTTGGACAAGGTCTGCGTGGCCTCGTTGATATTGGCCCACTGCTCGGGGCTAATGCGGCCCATGCGGAAGTCACTGATCGAGATCATGGCGTAGGCGCAAATCAGACGCTGGGCAATTTCCTTGCCCGACATCTCCAGTGAGAAGAAGCCGACGGTATAACCAGCAGCGGCAGCGTTAAGTGCCAGGTTCAGAGCGAACGACGTCTTACCCACGGCAGGACGGGCGCCGATGATGATGAGCTGGCCTTCGCGAAAACCCATGAGCATGCGGTCGAGCGACGGGAAACCCGTGGGCACGCCCGCAGCCTGGCCGCCGGCCTGGCATACTTCCTCGGCCTCGTTATAGGCCTCGACCATAAACTCGGTCAACGTCTTGTAGCTCGACTTGACCTCGCGCGCCGTGACCTTGAGCAGCTTGCTCTCGGCCAGCTCCACGACCTCCTTGGTGTCGGTAGGGGCGTTATAGGCCAGCGCGTTGATCTCGTTGGTGGCACCGATCAGCTCGCGCAGCATCGAGTCGCGACGGACGATGGCGGCATGGTGCTGCCAGTTGACGAGCGACAGGGTCTGACCCATCAGCTCCAAAATGTAGGCCTCGCCGCCCACGGCATCGAGCTTGTTGATGCTTCGCAGGTAATCGATCAGCGAGATGGAGTCGATGGGAATGCGGCTGTTGTACATATCGACCATCGCGGTATAGATGGTCTTATGAATGGGCCGGTAGAAGTCATCGGGCTGCAGCTCGACCTGGGCTTCTTCGACCACCTCGGGCGATAGCAGCATAGCGGCCAGTACATTGGCCTCTGCATCTTGGTTTTGGGGAAGACCCAACTTTGAGCCGCGGTCCTCAACCGTCAGCCCGGTCTCCCTATCGTCATATGCCATGAGCATCCTCATTCATATCGCTTGCGAGCATCCATAGTATCAGCCACGGTCCCAAAACGCGCCGCGCGCCGCCAATCATCACCGAACCAAACGGATGAACGGTCCTGTATATAGGACTTCGACGCAACGTTCACCATGACACTCACTCAGCGCAAAAAACAAAAAGGACGCCCCGGTTTCCCAGAGCGCCCTTCTTAGAACAAGATTGTTGCGTTGCAGCAAATGCTACTCGGCAGCAGCCTCAGTCTCGACCTCGGCGGTCTCGGCCTCGGCGACCTCAGCGGCCTCCTCGACCTCAGCCTCGGCAGCGAGCTCCTCGGCGGTAACGCCGACGAGAACGACAACCTCGGCCTTGATCTCGCGGTACAGCGAGATGGCAACGGTGTGGGCACCGGCAACCTTGATGGGCTTACCGAGCTCGACGCGCTTGCGGTCGATGTCCATACCGAGCTGAGCCTTGATGGCGTCAGCGATCATAGCGGCGGTAACGGAGCCAAAGAGGATGCCCTCGTCGCCGACCTTGACGTCAACGGTGACTGTCTTGCCCTCGAAGGCAACCTTGGTCTCGTTGGCGGTAGCCAGACGGACGGCCTCACGCTTGGCGATGTTGTTGCGCCGCTCGTCAAGCTGCTTGAGGTTGCCCTTGGTGGCGGCAACAGCGAGCTTCTTGGGGAACAGGAAGTTCTCAGCGTAACCCTGAGCGACCTCTACGACGTCACCCTCGCCGCCCTTGCCCTTGATCTCATCGAGAAGAATAACCTTCATGATGCGTCTCCCTTCTTAGCCGCGGTCGCGGTTGCCACGAGAGGAAACCACGGGGACGGTGTACGGCAGGAGAGCCATCTCGCGGGCGCGCTTGATGGCGTTGGCGATGTCATGCTGATGCTGCGTGCAAGCGCCAGTGACGCGACGGGGCTTGATCTTGCCACGGTCGGTCATGTACTTACGGAGAAGCTGAGTGTCCTTATAGTCGATGAACTCAGTGTTCTCCTTGCAGAACTGGCAGTACTTACGACGCGGCTGACGTGCAGAAAAATCATTAGCCATGTCAAAATACCTTTCGTTTGGCAACTTCGGCGATCCGAAGCCGCCTCTCACTCAAAAATAGGTGAACAACCCTTAGAACGGGATGTCCTCATCGTAGACGTCGACCGCGGGCGGCGTAGCCACCGGTGCGGCAGGACGTGCTGCGGGCGCGGGAGCTGCGGGGGCGTAACCGCCCTGATCGTAGCCACCCTGGCCACCACGGGAGCTCATAAACTCGATCTCATCGACGATGACCTCAAGCTTGCTCCGGCGCTGGCCATCGCGCTCCCAAGAGCTGTAGCGCAGCTTGCCCTCGATCGCGACCTTGTTTCCCTTTGCCAGGAAACGGCTCACGGCCTCGGCGCGCGTGCCGAACATAGTGCAGTCGACAAAGTTGGGATAGTCCTCCCACTCGCCAGTCTGCGGGTTGCGGCGACGATCGTTCACGGCGACGCCAAAGGACAGAACCTGGGTTCCGCCGGCGGTGGCGCGCAGCTCGGGATCACGCGTGAGGTTACCGGTGATGTTCACTCGATTGATGCTCATAACTCACTACTTCCTCTTGGGGCACAAGCCCAGTCCAAAACGACAGTCTTACTCCTGGTCGTCGCGACGGACGATCATGTGGCGGACCACAGCGTCGGTGATGCGCAGGACGCGATCAAGCTCGGCGATCTGGGTAGGATCTGCGTGGAAGTTGATGAGGGTGTAGTCACCATCGGTGAGGTCGTTGATCTCGTAGGCGAGCTTGCGCTTGCCCCACTCGTCAACGGAGTCGACCTTGCCAGCGCCCTCAGCGATCGTGGTATCGATACGCTTCATAACAGCGAGACGAGTCTCGGGGTCGAGCGACGGGTCAACAAAGAACAGCAGTTCATAAGCCTTCATATTGTCACCTCCTCTGGGCAAATGTGGCTTCAGGTCGTGAAGGTGCGCCTGAAGCAGGAAAAGACTTGGTAATAATATCTTTCAACCTCCCAGGCTGCAAGAATATGCAGCTACAACCTCATGACCTCCACATATGTCCATACTCACACGGCACTTCATGCGTCTTCCAACCAAATGCTGACCAAATGCTTGACGGAACTGTGGACAAGATACGGCGCTGCGGATACAAACCAAATCAAACCGCAGGTCAGCAATTGCAAGGCTGTGGTCGCGAAATGCATACCAGTGGTTCACAACACCGTTCAAATATTTCTAAAATTGGTGCGGCGTCGTTTATAAATACCCATTTTGAACAATTTGCCGCATGCAGTCATGCTGGTCAGAGCCCGTTTTTGGCCTCCTAGATCCCGTCACGAAGCCAAGCGTTTCAAAAAATGCCAACTTTTCTGTTTGCACTTTGCGATTCCTCGTGTATACTGACTTTCGCATTTAACGGAGAGTTGTCCGAGTGGCCGAAGGAGCACGATTGGAAATCGTGTAGGCGTCAAAAGCGTCTCCAGGGTTCAAATCCCTGACTCTCCGCCAGTTAATTCCAAAGCAGGCCTTTGAGCCTGCTTTGTTTTTACCCCACGCGGAGGGGTGGCAGAGTGGTTGAATGCGGCGGTCTCGAAAACCGTTTGGCCTGTATAAGGTCACGAGGGTTCGAATCCCTCCTCCTCCGCCATTAGATGGTATGAGCCCCAGCAATGGGGCTTTTTTCTTTTTTGGGCACATTTCAATAACGCGCAGGAGGAGGGATTCGAACCCGCCCTTCCCTCAAAAACATGTACATCACTCTCCAAAAACGACATTTTTCGACATCTTTGAAGGCTGGCGTACATGTTTGGATTGAGCTCACGGGAGTGGCACTATTCGGAAGGTACCTCTTCGTCTCGCATGCCTTTCCAGTTGCGGATAAGTGCCTTGCGTAGTTCGTTTTGCTCTCGCTGGTACCCGGTGTCGGTACAGCGAGGCATGCCGAGTGCTTCGCGAATGTTGTTCATGGCGCGGTGAAAGGCGAGCTGGCTGCCGAACTGAGCCGAAGTGAGCGTAACGATTCGATATCCCATTTGGGAGAGAACGGCCTCTCGCTCTGCATCTGCTCCTTTGCGTTCGAACTCATCGTGAAAGCCGCCCTTATATTCGATACCGAGTTCCCTGCGCTTGTAGGTAACGAGCGCATCGATTTTGAGTGTTCGAGCTTTGGCGCAATGCCAGAGACGTTGAGGGATCTCGAGCGGTTTGTTGAGTTCGATACCTCGGATGCCAACGCCGCCTTCGCTTGTTGGGAGTGAGAGGGCGATTGCCGAAGCGGTCTCCATAGGCGAGGCCGAGCGATCGTAGATGTGCCTGAGCGCGAGCCGTGCACGTGTGGCACCGGGTTTGCCGGGATGCCGATCGAGCAGTTCGATTATTTCATCCTTGGAGGCGGTGGCTGGTTGCTCGGTATAAGGGTCGGCGGGATTGAGCCTCATGCGATAATCGCCGCAAACTTCATAGCCATATTCGAGATATTCGATCCTATCCATCCACTCGGCCGCGAGCACGAAGGTGAAGGCTTCGTCGGTGATGAAGACTCCGGGCGTCAACTCGTTAATATGCTCGTAGGGAAGATTTTGTCCAAGAATGTGGCAAACGACGCCTTTGGTACGAATTCGCTCGAATTCGAATACAACCGCGATATCGATAGTCTTAAGCATATCGGACGGAATGCCGCAGTCGGTAAGGGCCTGTCGTATGCGCGCAACACGTTGCTGGGTGGAGATGCCTTGTGCACCTATCTGGTAGTCGTGCCGCGCAAGAGACTGAACTAAATTCTGGGGTGCATGATGGACAAGCCATGCGGTTTTATGCGAAATGAGAACAGGGGTGTCCATTGAGGGCCTCTCGCTCTGAGCCGGGATCCAACTCTTATGTCCGTTGAAGTGGGGAAATATACCGGATGTGAGTAAATCAACTCATTCATGCTGTGAGCTCAATCCAAACATGTACGTCAGCCTCCAAAGATGTCGAAAAATGTCGTTTTTGGAGGCTGACGTACATGTTTTGGACCCCTGGCATTCCAGCAATGCCACGCCCGCGCCCAGTCCCTACCGTTTGCCGAGCAATAGGGTCTCAATCGCCGCCAACCATGTACTATGTACGGGCATTGTTCAAACCCGAGAATCAAAGGACCTCATCTTGCCCGTCGTCGCCGCTATGACTGTTACTTCACACGCCTCGGATGCCATGGTCGCTATCCCATTTTGGCTCGAGATGTTCGCCGTTGTCGCGGCATCGATCTCGGGCGTGCTGGTCGCTCGCGAGCACAAGCTCGACCTGGTGGGCGCGGTCGCGCTCGCGGTGGTCTGCGGTCTGGGCGGCGGTCTTTTGCGCGATATGACGCTCCAGGTCGGCAACGTCTACATCCTCAACCAGCCCATGGCACTACCGCTCTCCATCGCCACAGCCGCCATCATCTATATCTTCCCGGCAATCGTCGATAAGCCCGAAAAACTCATTCCCCTGCTCGACATCATCTCGGTCGGCATCTATGCAGCAACCGGCGCGGACAAGGCGCTGGTCTACGGCTTTGCGCCGGCGGTGTGCATCATGATGGGCTTTTTCACCGCCGTGGGCGGCGGCATGTTGCGCGACGGCTTTATGGGCGTGGTTCCGGGTATTTTCCAGCGCACCAACTTCTATGCCATCGCGGCTATCGCCGGATCGGCAAGCTATGTCTGCCTCGTCATGAGCGGCTTGGTCAGCAATGTCGTCGCGCTGGTCGTTTGCGTCGTAGTGACCATGGGCCTGCGCTGGCTGTCGCTACGCTTTGACATCAAAAGCCCCACCGAGGAAGACATCGCACGCTTCTTGCACCGCAAAAAGTAGATTGCGCGGCCTCATCCTTCGAAATGCAACCGAGAGGTTCTTTTAGAGTGCCCACGCGTTGGGTACCCTGTTAGATGCATATCGAGCATCTAACGAAGGATTCACTATGCCTTGCAACCAAGTACCGTCGATCCGGCGCCACAAAGCGCAGGCCCGCATCACCATCCTATTCGCGCTGATTGCGCTCGCGCTCACCGCACTTCCCACGGTGTCGTTCGCCGGCACTGACACCGCGGGCAACGTGCTCGCAACCGAAGTTGACTCAACTCCGTCTGGCGTCGAGGGAGACCTGTACTGGGCCGGCCAAAGCCTCAACCTAGACGACGCCTCCATCGGCCGCGATATTATCGCGGCGGGTGAGAGCCTGTCGATTCGCGATTGCACCGTAGGCGGCGCCGTTCGTCTGGCGGCACGCACCATCGATATCGCCAAAACCGCAATCGATGGCAGCGTCACGGTGGCCGGCCAGCACGTCGTGCTCAACACCGGCAGCACCGCCAACTGTTTTTACGCGGCAGGCGAAACGGTCGCCCTGCGCGGCTCCGCCAAATCGGCGGCGCTTGCCGGCGGCACCGTAACCATCGACGGCACCGTCGATGGCGATGTTGAGGTCTGGGCCGACAAGCTCATCCTGGGTAAAAACGCCCGCATCACCGGCACGGTGAACGCCCACGTCTCACAGGACCCCGAGCGGGCCGAGGGCGCCCAGGTCGGAGCTCTCAAGATCGACCGGACCGAGAACGAGAACACCTCTACGGCCAACGACATTATCGGCGGCATCGTTGCCGCGGCGCTTTCCACCTGCTTTGTCGCCATCCTGCTTGAGCTTGTCTTTCCACGCGCAACCGCCAGCGCTGCCGGCATGCTCCATCAGCGTCCCATGCCGCTGTGGGTAAGTGGTCTTCTGGGCACGGTCGCCGTCGCTCCCGCCGTGCTGCTGCTCATCATCTCGATTGCAGGCCTGTCGCTCGCCGCCGCCCTCATGTGCGGCGTCATCGGCATCGCTTTGGTCTCGGCGGCATTTACGGGCACCGCGGTCGCGCGCATGGTCGGACACAACCAAAACCGCTACGCCATGGCCGCCGTGGGCGGTATCGTCGCGGGCGCACTCACGGCACTTCCTCTTATGGGCAACTTTGTCAGCGGTGTAGCCTTCGTCTTCACGCTCGGCTACGCCATCCAGATCATCTGGCGCAACGCCCACCTCAAGCCGCAGCAGCCGGCTAACACGCCAGGACTCCCCACCGCCTAGCCGCCAACCACCACAAAAGGGCCAGGCACCTTTGTGGTGGCGCAAAGCAACCTGATCCCATTGCACCAAAAAGGGCGCCGACCATTGCGGTCGACGCCCTTTCTTATTGGCAGTTATAAGCCCCAGCGCTTATTTGTTGACCTGACCGGCACGGACGGCGGCCTTCTTGCGGTCGGTGGCATTGAGCAGACGCTTGCGCAGGCGAATATTCTTGGGAGTGATCTCCACCAGCTCGTCATCGGCGATGTACTCCAGCGCCTCCTCCAGCGAGAAGGTGCGGGGCGGCACCAGCTGCACGGAAATATCGGAGGTCGAGGAACGCTGGTTGCCCAGGTTCTTGGTACGGGCGATGTTGACGACCATGTCGCCGGCCTTGCTGCGCTCGCCCACGATCATGCCCTCGTAGCACTCGGTGCCCGGCTCAACAAACAGCTGGCCGCGCTCCTGCAGCGTACCCAGGGCGTAGGCAACGGCCTTCTCGGTGGTCATGGAGATCATGGCGCCGTTCTGACGGTTGCCGATCTCGCCGGCGTAGGGGCCATACTCCAAGAAGGTGTGGTAGAACACGCCCTCGCCGTGGGTGACGTTCATGATGCGGTTCTTAAGGCCCATGATGCCACGCGTCGGGATCTTAAACTCAAGGTGCGTCACGATGCCCGAGGTATCCATGCTCGTCATGATGCCACCGGAGGTGCCGAAGACCTCAACGACCTTGCCCGAGTACTCGTCCGGGCACTCGACGACGGCCTGCTCGACAGGCTCCATCTTGTTGCCGTTCTCGTCCTTCTTAAACAGAACGCGCGGACGACCGACCTGGAACTCAAAGCCCTCGCGGCGCATGGACTCCATCAGAACGGACAGGTGCAGAATGCCGCGGCCCGAGACCTCGACGCCGCTCTTGTCCTCGAGCTCCTCGATCTTCATGGTCACGTTGTTCTCGGCCTCGTTGAACAGGCGCTCCTTGAGCTGACGGGCGCCAACGATATCGCCGTCGCGGCCGACGAGCGGGGAGGTCGAAGCCTCAAAGACGATGGACAGGGTCGGCGGGTCGATCTCGATGGGCTCGAGCTCGACGGGATTCTCGGGGTCGGTGTAGACATCGCCGATATCGGTGCGGTCGATGCCCACAACGGCGGCAATGTCGCCGGCGCCGACTTCCTGGCACTCGGTACGGCCCAGGTAGTCGAAGGTAAAGAGTTGCTTGACGGTAGCGGTGGCGCTGGAGCCGTCGTTCTTGACGACCAAGATCTGGTCGCCCTGGTGGATGGTGCCGGAGTACACGCGGCCGATGCCGATACGGCCGACGAAGTTGGAGTGATCGATGGTCACGCACTGCATGGCCAGCGGAGCGGTCTCGTCAACCTCGGGTGCGGGCATGTCGTCGATGATCATGTCGAGCAGCGGGTACATGTCCATGTTGCCGTCCTCGGGATCATGACGGGCAAAGCCGTTGACGCCGCTGGCGTAGATGACATGCTCCATGGCAAACTCAAGCTGGTCGTCGGTAGCGCCCAGGTCGGCCATAAGGTCCAGGCAGTCGTTGTAGGCCTTCTCGGGGTTGGCACCCGGACGGTCGATCTTGTTGATGACGATCATGATCTTAAGGCCGGTGTCGATAGCGTGACGCAGCACGAAGCGGGTCTGGGGCATGGGACCCTCAAAAGCGTCGACCAGCAACAGGGCGCCGTCGGCCATACGCAGCACGCGCTCGACCTCGCCGCCGAAGTCGGCGTGGCCCGGGGTGTCGATGACGTTGATCTTAACGTCCTTGTACTCGATAGAGATGTTCTTGGCGAGAATCGTAATGCCGCGCTCGCGCTCCTGGTCGTTAGAGTCCAGGACGCGGTCCTCGACCTGCTGGTTGGCACGGAAGGCGTCCGTGGCACGCAGGAGCTTGTCGACCATCGTCGTCTTGCCGTGGTCGACGTGGGCGATGATGGCGATGTTCCTCAGATTGTCTACGCGCATGTAGTTCCCCTATCTTCTATCCATATACAAACGGCACGCGTATGCGACCCGCCCAGCGATACAACGCTCAGCGGGAATATTGAGCCTTTTACCGAAAACTCGTTTATTTTAGCGATTTTAGATAAGAGGGGTTTCCTCACCTGCAGGTTCAGGGTCGCTCCACATAAAACCATCGCCGGCACCCATGCCCTCATACAGCACGTATGCCGAAAAACCGCTCTCGAGCGTGGTTTCGAAGAAGCTCACGAGCAGAGCATCGTGATAGCCGCCGTCAATCTCGACGCAGCCGGTGTAGCCGATGGCATAGCGGGCGATACGGCCCAGGCCCTCGTCCTTAAGACCCATCTTGTGCTCGGAGATAAAGTTGGTGGCAGCCTCCAAGCATGCCTCCTCGCCATCTTCGTCGAGTGCGGCCAGATAACGGTTGGAAGCGGCGTCCTCAATTGCCACAACCACGCCCGGGTTCTCGCCCGCGGCCAGGTCGTCCAAGAAGGCGCCAATCAGATCGCACACCATGGCGTCGAGCTCGGCGGAGACGTTACCGGCGTCCTGCATATCCTGTGCCATCTTTAGACCTTCCCATCGAGTCCGGCGTCGTTACAGTTCTTGTGCCTCAGCAGCGATCTTGGCGGCAGCGTCGCGGGCGTGCATCATATCCACCGCACGCTTGTCGAGCACCTTGATCTGACTGGTCAGCATTACCGCGTCGACCACGCCCCAGATCACCAGGCCCGTAGAGATCGAAAACCCAAGCGCACCAACTGTACCACGAAGGCGCGAGCAGATTGCCGCGACAAGGGCGGAGATGACAACCATCTTGATAAACGAGCCGCGGCGCTCGCGAAGCGTGCGGGCCTGCGTCACATAGGCAATGCGAGCCGCCTCGGATGCCTCCGAGCGCATCTGGGCTTCACGCGCGATGGCGGCCGCCTCAGCCGACATGCCGCCGGCCATCAGCGAACGCTCCGCAACCTGGACGCCCCGCATTTAGAAGTCATCGGGGGAGAGCGTATGGACGAACTCGTCGAACTTCTCGAACTCCTGCTCGTCGTCGGCTTCCTCGGCGTGGGTAGAAACAGTGCCCAGGCGATTCATGATGTCGTCCTCCACAAACATGGGAGCATTGCTGCGCACGGCAAGGGCAATGGCATCACTGGGGCGGGCGTCGATCTTGCGCTCCTCGCCATCGACCAGTACGACGATCGTCGCGTAGAACACCGGCGGCTCGGCGCGAACGATCTCGATGCGCTCGAGCTTGGCGCCCAGGGCGTCGACGGTGTCGAGCAGCAGGTCATGGGTAATCGGGCGCTCGGCGCGGCCGCTATCGATGCCGCGGCTGATGGCAGCAGCTTCAAACGAACCAGTCTGAATGGAAAGGGAACGCAGCGGCGCGGGCGAGTCCGATTTGCTGCTGCGCTCACGAAGTACGATAAGCGATGGCACGGGACCGGCGGCCATGACGATGGTCTCTATGTCGACACGAACCATGGAACACCTCCGGTACGTAGCGGTTAACACGCGGCAGCCCGCCGCATTGAATAGCTATACTACCCAAACTTTCGCACAGCACACAAAATCAAAGTAGTTAATTTGGGGCGGGGCTTTTTTGACTACTTTCAGTAGGTAAGAAAAAAGCCCCGAGGCAACGCCCCAGGGCTCTTCACAGTTTTGATGGTGGACCTGACAAGATTCGAACTTGTGACCTCCCGGTTATCAGCCGGACGCTCTAACCAACTGAGCTACAGGTCCATCATGGTGGAGGTTAGGGGGATCGAACCCCTGACCTCAGGCTTGCAAAGCCCGCGCTCTCCCAGCTGAGCTAAACCCCCACGGAGACAGTAATAAACACCCCAGCGGCGACTCGGCTCTCGCTGGGGTGTTTATTGCGAAAGAAAGTGGTGGACCTGACAAGATTCGAACTTGTGACCTCCCGGTTATCAGCCGGACGCTC
>URTP01000031.1 GCA_900550835.1 uncultured Collinsella sp.
CCCGTCCCCCCCATGGCCCAAGGAGCCACGTCAATGCCTTCCGCCACGGCTAGGCCACCGGTCCCCTGCGGGCCCATGAGCCCCTTGTGGCCGGTAAAGCACACCACGTCGAGCCCCATGACCTGCATATCGATATGCGCCGTGCCGGCAGACTGCGAGGCATCGACGATCACAAGCGCGCCGGCCGCATGGGCCATGGCAGCCACGCGTGCAATGTCGACCGCGTTGCCGGTCACATTGGAGGCGTGTGTCACCACCACGGCACGCGTGCCCGGCGTGACCAGCTGCTCGAGCTCGTCGTAGTCGAGCACGCCGTTCGCGTCGCAGCCCGCATGCTCAACAGTCACGCCCTGCTCTGCCGCCAGGCGGTTGAGCGGACGCAGCACGGAGTTGTGTTCGAGCACCGTCGTGACCACACGATCGCCGGGGCGCACCACGCCGTTGATGGCGGTGTTGAGCGCCGCCGTGGAGTTGGGCGTAAAACAAATATGGTCCACCCGCGGGCAGCCCAGCAAGCGCGCAAGCTTGGTGCGGCAGCTGTGGATGGTGCGCGCCGCGTCGAGCGCACCCGACGTGGCGCCTCGCCCAGCATTGCCGAGCGAGCACATCGCCTGCACCACGGCATCGATGACCGCCTGAGGTCTGTGCATGGTCGTCGCCGCGTTATCCAGGTAGATCATCGCACGACCTCCCACATATCGATCACAGTAAAGCCCTCGGTGGGAACGTCCGCCGCGGCAAGCTCGCTTCGCAGCAGTGGTTCATTTTCAGGCAGGGCTTTCCATGCCAGGCCGCAGCCGGCAGCAACCTCTCCGGGTACGGGAATCGTTCGCCCGGGAAGGCCACGCTCACGGCACAGAGACTCGCAGCCCATGGCGGCCGCCGTGGTGGGAAACGTGATGACAAGCGCCGGGCGCTTTTCTCTCATGGCAATCCCACCCAGGCGCTACGGACGCACGACGCGGCCGGCCTGCTCCATCTTTTCGACGATCACGTACATGTTCGTGACATCGCCCACGGCAAGCTGGTCCTTAATGCCAAAGTGGTCGAGGCAGGTGCCGCAGGTAAGGATCTCGACACCCTGCTCGGCCAGGCCCTTGAGGTCGTCAAGCACCGGCGACCCCTCGACGGTGAGTTTGGCGCCGCCGTTGTAGAAGAGCATCGTGGCGGGCAGCTCCTCCTGCTGCGTCACGGCAAAGATAAAGGCCTTCATGAGCTTGTGGCCCAGCTCATCGTCGCCGCGACCCATGCAATCGGTGTAGACGGCCACGACCAGCTTGCCCTTGCCGGCGCTGGCGTCGCAGAAAGCGGCGCCGTCCTGCTCAGGATCGGCCACGGCAACGGCGCCGGCGGTCGCCACGATCACGTGCCACTCGGCATCGGCGACCTTCTCGACCGAGGCCGTGCAGCCCTTTTCCTGTGCCATCTTGGAGATGTTCTTGACGGCCGTCTCGTTGTCGACCGAGGTCACGACAACACCCTCGCCATCAAGCTGCTTCAGAGCTTTGAGCGTCTTGACGACGGGCAGCGGGCAGGCATCGCCCATGGCATTGACTTCAATTTTGGTAGACATAGCAAATCCTTTCAAAAGGGACCGCCCAGAACAGTAGACGGTCGCATAAACGGTTTTCCTTAATGCACAACGTGAACGGCAGGACCACCCGGCACCGCCTCGCACACGCGGCCGATTGTGGCGGCAACGCGACCTTCGGCATGCAGGCGGCGGGCGAGCTCATCCACATCGGCAGCAGGCGCTGCGATGAGCAGGCCGCCCGAGGTCTGCGGATCGTACAGCGCATCCAGCATGCCCGGCTCCAGGTCATCGTCGGCCGCCACGCGCGGGCCAAAGAAGTCCTGGTTGCGGTAGGCGCCGGCAGGGATAATGCCCAGACGCGCCATATCGAGCACCTGGTCAAAGAGCGGTACGGCCCCTGACGCAAGCTCAATCTGCACACCCGAGCCCTCGGCCATCTCACACGCATGCCCAATCAGGCCAAAGCCTGTGACATCCGTGCAACCGTGAAGCTCAAGCCCCTCGGCCAGACGAATCGGTGCCTCGTTGAGGGTGCGCATCGAGTCAAACATCGGGCTAGCCTCGTCCTGCTCAATGAGCTCGCCCTTAATGGCCGTGGTGATGATGCCCGAGCCGACCGCCTTGGTCAGCAGCAGGACATCGCCCACGTGCGCGCCGCTGTTGGCGAGCATGCGATCGAGCGCGACAAAGCCGCTCACGGACAGGCCGTACTTGGGCTCGTCGTCGTTGATGGTGTGGCCGCCCGCGATGGTGCAGCCAGCCTCGACGCACTTGTCGGCGCCACCCGCCAGAATCTGGCCAGCAGCCTCAACACCCAGGCAGCTGGGTATGCAGAGCAGGTTCATGGCATGACTCGGCCGCCCGCCCATAGCGTAGATGTCCGACAGCGAGTTGGCCGCGGCGATCTGGCCAAACAGAAACGGGTCATCGACCATCGGCGGGAAGAAGTCGATGGACTGCACGAGGCCCAAGTTGTCGCCAACGCGAAAGACGCTCGCATCGTCGGAGGTATCGAACCCCACGAGCAGGTTGTCGTTATGCACATTGGGTAAGTCGCCCAGGACCTGGGCGAGGGCTCCAGGAGCCAACTTAGCGGCTCAACCAGAGGCAGCGGTCATCTGCGTGAGCTTGATGAAATCGTCAGCCATCGATCCCTCCTCTCATAGGTCAATCTTTTCCTCCCAGTATACGCATGGTGGCGCCGCGAGCGGACGGCGTATCGCAACCCCTACGCGACGCAGCAGAAGGGACAAAGGGACTGTCCCCTTGTCACATTTATCGACAAACCAGATGAATTCTCTTGGCATCGAAGTGCATGCGCAGGGTCTCGTCGGCCTGCGGCAGCTCGTCGGAAGCCACGCTCACCTTGTTGACCTTCCACTGCAGACGCGTGGGTGCATCGACACGTGGCACGTCCAACAGCACCAGCCGCTCAAAGCGCGAATCGCTCACCCGGGCCACGTGTAAGTCGTAGCTGTTACGACCCCGCTCGGCACGGTTGTCAACATGGAAGTAACTTGCGCGAATCCCCAGGTACGCCACATCATCAGGAACCTCGCGACCCACATTAAAGGTCATGCCCCAGTCGAGAGCCTCAACTTCTTCGTCGCCGATCTTGCACGCCCGGCTTGTGTTCTTGCAGCCCGTCAAGCGCAGCGCGGCCAAGGTTTGCGGCCGGCGGACCACATCTTCGACGGAGCCGATCTCCTCCACATGCCCGTTATGCATCACGCAAATGCGCTGGCACAGGCGACACGCTTCGTCGATATCGTGGCTCACGTAGAGCACGGTGCGGTTGCACACGTCGAACAGGTCGAGCATGTTCTGCTCGAGCGCGCTCTTAAGGTAGGCATCGAGCGCGCTCATGGGCTCGTCGAACATAAAAATGCCCGGGTGTGCCGCCACCATGCGCGCAAGCGCCACGCGCTGCTGCTGACCACCCGAGAGGCGTGCGGGATAGCGGTCGGCAAAATCGGCCAGACCAAAAATGCCCAGATAGCGCTCGGCGAGCTTTTTGCGTGCAGCGACGTCACCCGCATCCTGTACGCCGGCGCACACGTTATCGGCCACCGTCATATTGGGAAACAGCTGATAGTTTTGGAACAGCAGGGCGCATTTACGCTCCTGGGGCGATAGGTTGATGCCCGCCGCCGAATCAAAAAAGGTCACGCCGTTGACGACGATCTTGCCCTCGTCGGGCGTCTCCACACCGGCAATGCAGCGTAGCGTACAGCTCTTGCCGCACCCCGAGGCGCCCAGCAGCGCCACGCGCTCCTCTCCAGCCTCAAGCTGCATATCGAGCGTAAACCCGGGATAGCGCTTTTTGATATCCAGAACGATCGACATGGCCTATCGACCTCCCTGCAGAGTGGCATCATCGCGCATGAGCTCGGCCAGCGCCTCGCGATCGATACGCAGGGCATCGCCGCCCACCGGGTCGAGCGAATCGGCCGTATCGGCGAGTTCTTTGGCCCGCTTGCGCTCCGCACGGGAAAGGCCCCGCTCGCGATACTTTTGCGAATGCGCGGTGTACATGTTGATAAACAGGATGACCAGGAAACTAAACGCAATCACGACGACAACCCAAAAGAGGGCAACTGAGATGTTGCCACCCATCCACTCAAAGTAGATAGCGATGGGGATGGTCTGCGTAATACCGGCATAGTTACCCGCAAAGAAGAGGGTGCAACCGAACTCACCCATCGCACGGGCAAAGGCGAGCACCGTACCGGCGGCGATCGAGGGCCAGCCGAGTGGCATCATAAGCTTGGCAAAGATACGGCGCTCGGACCACCCCAGGGTTCGCGCGGCGTCGAGCATCTGCGTGTCCAGGCTCTCAAAGGCGCCGAGCGCCGTACGGTAGACCAGGGGAAACGACACCACCACGGCAGATATCACCGCCGCTGGCCAGGTAAAGACGATCGAGATGCCGTGCGCGATAAGCCACTGGCCAACCCCGGTCGAGCGGCCAAACAGCATGAGGAGCAGAAAGCCGCACACCGTGGGAGGCAGCACCATGGGGATGGTAAAGGCCGAGTCGAGCAGGCCCTTCACGCGGCTCGTCGTGCCCATAGTCTTCCATGCGGCAAACAGGCCCAGCGCAAAGGCAATCACCAGGGCAAGGCCACTCGTTTTGATAGACACCCAAAGCGGGCGATAGTCGATGCCGGTCAAAAAGGCGACAAGGGACGCCAAGGGCTCCTGTTCATCTTGCATCACAACGGATGATGCTTCCACGATTTGAGCGCTATCAAGCCAACGCGCGCCGCCCTTGGCATCACCCGAGGCTGATGCGATGACCACATAGCGGTCCCCATTCGCACCGCGCTCATCAAAGGCATAGGTATACCCACCGACATTAAACGCCGCTTCCGTCGTGGCATACCAAGGAAGATCCATGTCTTCCAGCCGTGCGCCTCCCATGCAGTTTGCGCCGTCAAGCTCGCAGACGAGAGCCTTGAGACCCGATGCGCACTCGTTGTCCTGCGGATCCAATCCATACTTCTCGACCGCCTTGGGCGATACCCACACCACAACGCGATCGGCAGCAGGCGCCACTATGAGGTCCGTGTCCCCTTCAACGGGAAACCGATAGCCCTCGGGCTGGCCCTCCATGACACGGGCGGTCCCCTTGGCTAACCGTTCAAAACCATCGAGCCCATAAGAAAGCCCCTTGGCGGTCACGGCAACCTGGGCCCCGCCCTCAGTACCACCGGCAAACGCCCATCCCGGCACCCAGCAAAGCGCGAGCGTCAAAGCACAGGCGACAAGAATGCGAAATCTATTACGCACGAAACGCTCCAAGGAAAGACGAGGACAGGGCAAAAGACAAAACGATGGGATTATCGCTCCAAGCCGCACTACGCGGAAAGCTCAAATCCGTACTTAGCCCAAATCTTCTGCGCCTTCTTGTTGGTCAGACAGAAGTCGATGAACGCCTTGGCCTCGTCGGCGTGCTCGGAGCTCTCGGCAACGGCACCCGGATACACGATGGGCTTGTGCGAATCCTCGGGGCACACGAAGGCCTCCTCGATGCCGTCGTAGCGGAAGATGTCGGAGCTGTAGACAAAGCCGGCCACGCAGTCGCCCGTAGAGACGTAAGCTGCGGCGGTGCCGACCTTGTCGGCCAGGGCCACCTTGTCGGCGAGCTCGGGTGCATACTCGCCGTCGTCGCCCTCGGTACCGGTGTAGAGCCCAACAGAAGCCAGCGCTTGGTTGGCATACTTGCCGGCGGGAACGGTCTTAGCGTCGCCGACGGCAATCTTGCCGTCCAGGTTCGCGACGTCGGCGATGGCCTCGACCTTGGTGTCGGAGCCCTCGGCACGAATAATCACGAGGTCGTTGACGAACATGTCCTCACGCGTGTCGGCGTCGACGAGCTCGGCGGCCTCGGCGTCGTCCATAGTGCCCTTGGAGGCCGTGATGAGCACGTCAACCGCGGCGCCGGCGCGCATCTGCTCGACAAGGTCGCCGGACGCCTTAAACTGCGTGTCGGCAAAGGTGGTACCCGTCTGCTCGGTGTAGAGCTTCTGAACCTCGGGCAGAGCCTTCTCGAGCGAGTTGGCGGCGAACACCTGCAGCCCGACGGCCTTCTTGAAAGAAGTCTTGGCAGAACCCGCATCGGAGCCGGCCGGCTCAGACGTCTTGTTGCCCGAGCAGCCAGCAAGGCCAAGGCCGGCAGCGGCGACAGCAGAAAGCGAGACGAATCCGCGGCGAGAAACCATATCGAACATGTTCAACCCTTTCGAGCGCTACGCCCGGGCACCCCGCCGCGGGCTTTATCCTGTAATTGAATTATACTTTAGCGCGAATAATGCTTGTGATAAGAAATTATCGTTTGATAATTTCTTATACCGATAGCCGCAAGACGCTCGCGTTGTCGCCGCTTAAAAAAGCGGAGCGACCCATAAGGTCACTCCGCTACAGGCAAGCAGTTTGGCGAGCGTGTCCCCCGCCCGCCGTCATGTGGGCCGCGTGCTCCAGCTGGTCGCTCACGGCCTCCCAGCTTTCGCGAGCCGCCTTCGTGGATCCCGGAAAGTTGATGACAAGCGCAGCCCCACGCTGCATGCACACGGCGCGCGAAAGCATGGCACGGCGCGTCTTGGTCATAGAGTATGCACGGATCGCCTCGGCAATACCCGGCACATCGCGGTCGCAGACGGCACGCGTCGCCTCGGGCGTCACGTCGCGCATCGAAAGCCCCGTGCCGCCGCAGGTGATGACCACGTTGGCCTGGCAATCGTCGGCCGCAGCCACAATGGCAGCACCGATCTCGTCAACATCGTCATGCACCACCGTATGCGAGGCAACCATCCAGCCCTGCGCCGCGATGAGCTCCTCGAGCACAGCGCCTGCTTCGTCCTGGGCAAGATCGCGCGTATCCGAGCACGTCACGATCGAAATCTTCAACTCCATAGCATTCCTCCTACAGCACGGCGCCCTCGGGCAGATCGACACGGACGACATCCACGACGTCGCCCGGCTCAAGATCGCACGGACCCTCGTTGATGCGCAACAGGCAGTTCGCACGCTGCATGGTTCCGAGCAGCGCCGAGTTCTGGCTGTGCGCCTCGGTGACCGTAAGCTCACCCGTCTGCGTATCGCGCGCAACCGTGGCGCGATCATAGAAGCGTCGGTCCTGTCGCTTCTTCACGCCGTGGGTAAGAACCGCCTGCTGCACGGGACGCGCACCCTCGGCAAAGCCGCGCATCTTGCGAATCGCCGGGCGGGCGAGCATCTCAAAGCCCACGTATGCCGCCGCGGGGTTGCCCGAAAGCCCCAGATTGGGCTTGCCGCCGAGCAGGCCAAACGTAATGGCTTTGCCGGGACGCAACGAAATGCGATCGAACAGCACCTCGCCCTCGCGCCGAACCAGCGCCGTCACGTAGTCATAGTCGCCAGCCGAGGCGCCACCGCTCGTAATGACAAAATCGCACTCTTGCGCGGCGCGGTGCCCCAGCTCGGCAATCGCCCGCTCGTCGTCGGGCGCAATGCCGTAGAACACTGGGTCGGCCCCAGCATCGAGCACCTCGGCCATTAACGCCGAGGAATTGGAATCGCGAATCTGCCCGCGTGCCGGCAGCTCGCTCGGCGCGACCAGCTCCGTGCCCAGCGAGATAATGCCCACGCGCGGAGCGGCATGGACCTTCACGCTCGCACACCCGGCGCTCGCCAACAAGCCGGCGCCCGCCGGAGCCACGACCTCGCCGGCGTGCATCACAACATCGCCGGCATGGGCCTCCTCGGCGGCAGAGCGAACGTTCTCCCCTACCTTGGCAGGCGCCGAGAACCTCACACGCGAACCCTCGTTGCCGTCACCGACGAGCACATCGACGATCTCATACTTCACCACGGCATCGGCACCTTCGGGTACCGGTGCGCCCGTCATGATGCGGACCGTCTCGCCCGCGCCAATTGTGCCCTCAAACACATGGCCCGCGGCCTCGTGTCCGATAACGTCGAGCGTCACCGGCGCCTCGCCAGATCCCTGCGCCAAATCCGCCGAGCGCACGGCATATCCGTCCATAGCGCTGTTAGCAAACGGCGAGATGTCGATATCGGCCACCGCGTCCTCTGCCAAGGGAAGACCGGCAGCCTGCCACACGGGAATCTCGACAACTTCGGTGCGATTCACGTGCGACAAGACGATCGCCTGTGCGTCCTCCAACGGAATGAGTTTCTCTGCCATATACACCTCTAGCATGCAACGGCGCACATCACGGGCGCCGATTCTTTATGTTTATCTCAGTATAATCCCCCGCCGCACGACGGCGACACGGCCCGTGCCCACGAATACACCTGTCGGTAACGGACGGCGAAACAGAACCAAAACCAACCAGCCGGTTTGTCACGTTTGGCACGTTCTATAATGCTCGTGTTGCAATCAAGAAGAGGAACGTATGGCTTTTACCGACAAACCCGAAAGCGCTAACGAGGCGCAGGATCATTCCCAGTCGCTCGACGACGGCGGCTTTTTCTCCCTTAACGACGTCATCATGGCCGGCAGGCATCAGCTCACCCGCTCCGAGCATCTCTTGGCTGCCGACACGCGCCGCAACGCCCGCAACCTACTCGCGAGCGCCAAGTTGCTCGCACTCGTCGTCATCGTCTCGCTCGCCATGGGCGTTGCCGCCTGGGCGTTTTTGACCTCGCTGAATATCGCGACCGACTATCGCGAGCACCATGCATGGGTCTACGCCTTGCTTCCCGTTGTGGGCGTTGCCACCGCATGGGTGTACAAAAACCACGGCCTTGCCGCCAAACGCGGTAACAACCTGGTCATCGACTCCGCTCTGGGCACACGCCTCATCCATATGCGCATGGCCGTTCTCACCTTCGTCTGCTCCACGCTCACGCACCTAACGGGCGGATCTGCCGGTCGCGAGGGGGCCGCGGTGCAGATTGGCGGCACCATCGCCAGCAACATCTCGAACCTCGCCCACCTCAAAAAACATGACCACCACGACCTCATGCTCGCCGGCATCTCGTCGGCCTTTGGCGCCGTATTCGGCTCGCCCCTTGCTGGAGCTTTCTTTGGCATGGAGATGTGCTTTATCGGCAAGATCGACTACACCGCGGGCATCTACTGCCTGGTCGCCTCGTTTACCGGCTACTTTACGTCACTTGCCTTGGGAACCGAGTACGAGGCGAATGTCATCGCCAGCGTTCCCAACATGACACCGCGGACGGTTGTCATCGTTGTTATCAGCGCAATTATCTTCGGTCTGACGGCACGCCTCTTTGCCTGGTCGGTTCGAACCGTCAAAAGCCTTTACGGTCGCTTTATCACCAATTACCTTACTCGCGCACTCGTGGGCGCACTCGTGGTTTTGGCCGCCTATGCCCTCCTTGACGCCTGGGACTACGCCGGCCTTTCCACGTGGCTTTCCGGCGCCGGATTTGCAGGCAACACCACCCTGGCGGACGCAGCCATCAAGTTGGTCGTCACAGCGCTTACCCTGGGCGCGGGCTTCCAAGGCGGCGAGGTCACGCCCCTGTTTGGCATCGGTGCGGCGCTCGGCGGATGGATTGGCTGCCTCGCTGGACTCGACCCGAGCTTTATGGCGGCTCTCGGCATGCTCGGCGTGTTCTGCGCCGGCCTCAACGTGCCCATCACCACCTGCATGATGGCCATCGACCTGTTCCACGGCACGGCCGCCGGGTTCTTTGTCATCGTGGCCTTTATCAGCTACCTAACCGGCGGACACCGCGGCGTGTACCCCGCCCAGCGCATCATCTCACCCAAGCGCCGCTCGCTTATTGTGGATGAGGGAGGTACGGTAGCGGATGCTATCGAGCGCCACAACGACCTGATAGAGTAGATGTAATTATCGCCGTGCAGCCACAATCGGGGCTAATTCGACCTGAGCGCGACCGCACTGTCATGTCACACGCCGGGAGTCGCCCCATGCACGCAACTGATTTTGGTCGCACGCTCATCATCGCCAACCCAGCCGCCCAGTCGGGTGCGGCACGCGAAGTTGCCGAGCGCCTGCAACGCTTTTTGGACATGACTGCACGCGCATCCCAGTTTGACCTGGTGTTGACCGAGCGTATGGGACACGCCAAGGAGCTGGCCGCACAGGCTCAGGGCTATCGCACCGTTATCGCACTCGGCGGCGACGGCGTGATTCACGAGGTCGTCAACGGGCTTATGACGCAAAAGGAGGACGCCCGCCCCGCTCTTGCCGTCCTGCCCGTGGGCTCCGGCAATGATTTTGCCCAGACGCTCGGCATCAACGATTTCTCCGGCAAGGATTATGGCGCGCTGCTCACCTGCGAGCTGCAGCGTCAGGACATCGGGCGCATTCGCTCGTGGAGCCCTGCGAGGGGCAGCGGCGAGGCTACCGTTGAGTACTACGACCAGACGCTTTCGGTCGGCATCGATGCCGCCATCGGCCTGGGCACCACTGAGCTGCGCAAAAAGACCGGCTTGACGGGCGCGCCGCTCTACACCCTTTCGGGACTTGAGCAGTTTGGCCTGCGCTACCGCAACTACCCCATGACAGTCAGCTTTGACGGCGCGCCCGCCGAGCGCGTGAGGGCGATCATCATGGCGATTCAGCTTGGTCCTACCTATGGCTCGGGCTATCGCATCTGCCCCGATGCCGACCCCTGCGACGGCATGCTCGACGTCTGCTACGCCTGCGGCCCCGTCCCTCGCGCGGTAGCCCTGCCTATGTTCCTTTCGGCCAAGGACGGCCACCATACCAAGTTGCCACCGGTTCGCATGCGCCGCTGCCGCCATGCCGAGCTAACTTTTGAGGAGCCCGACTACCCCATCCAGGCCGACGGCGAGCCCGTTGACGCCTCGCGCATCGAGGTCGACGTCCTCGGCAGCGCCCTCCAAGTTTGGCACCCTACCCGCTAGCAAGGCCAGCGGGGCAATCGACTACTCGTCACTGCTCGGCTTGCGGCGGTTGGCCTTTTTGATGGCGTTGAAGTGCTTGTCGTTGAGTCTACGCTGGCGGGAGCGCTGGGGCACCTTGGTCTTTACGCGTCGGCGCGGTGGACGCCCGCGACGCTCGAGCTCGGCGCGTAGTTTGCGCAGGCAGCTCGCGCGATTCTGGAACTGGCTGCGGCTCTCGCACGCCGTCACGGTAATCCCCGAAGGGATATGCTTCATGCGCACCGCCGAGTCCGTCGTGTTCACGCCCTGGCCGCCCGGACCCGTCGCATGAAACACCTGCACCTCGCAATCGCGCGCCAGCTCCTCGGCCGACATCTCGGCATAGCGCGTATACTCGCGCCATCCCATCTTGTTCTCGTCCATATCAACACCTCCCCTCATACAAAAAATGTGACAAAGGGACAGTCCCTTTGTCACATCGCATACCAATCGCTTGTGTCGCGCGCTTAGGCGAAGGTGATCTCGCCGTTATCGCAGTCCATATCGGCGATACGGGCCAGGCTCTCAACGCGGAAGCCGCGCTCGCGGAGCTTATCGCCACCGCCCTGGAAGCCCTTCTCCACCGCAATGCCAATGCCGGACACCTCGGCACCCGCAGCCTCGCAGATCTTGATAAGACCCTCGAGCGCACAGCCGTTGGCCAGGAAGTCGTCGATAATCAGGACCTTATCGCCCTCGGAAAGGAAGCGCTTGCCCACGATGACGGGGTACTCCTTCTGCTTGGTAAAGGAGTAGATGGTCGTAGCGTACTGCTCGCCGTCGAGGTTGATGGACTGTGCCTTCTTGGCAAAGACCACCGGCACGCCGCCAAAGTGCTGAGCGGCAATGCAAGCCATGCCAATGCCCGAGGCCTCGATCGTCAGGATCTTGTTGATCTCGACATCCTTGAACAGACGGGCCCACTCGGCGCCCATATGGTCGAACAGCTCAACGTCGCACTGGTGGTTGAGGAAGGCATCAACCTTAAGGACGTTACCGGCCTTTACGATGCCGTCATGGCGAATACGATCCTCAAGCTCCTGCATGGCGCAACCCCTTCTCGCGGCAACGATACCGCGCGATTAATAAACGTTGTTCGATAGTCTACCACGGACCGACCCCCGCCCGTCCCACAAGCCACATCGCACCACAAACCAGTCTTTTTGGGACGGCGCGAATACGTGGCAGGCAGCCTCCCAACACGCTAATGGCGGGCGCGCATCTTCACCAAACGCACCATGGCGAGCGCAAAGCCCACAGCGGCCACAGCCATGAGCACGTAGAACACCGAGCGAAAGCCAAATAAGAACACATCCGAACGGCCTGCAACGAAACTGGTCACGGCCTCGCCCATCGCCACGCTCATCTGCCCATACAGGATATGCGACGCCGCCGTAATGCCCACTGCCATGCCGGCATAGCGCGCCAAACTGCCCAAGCTGCCCGCAAAACCGAGTGCCTCGCGCGGAGCCGAGCCCATATACAGCGAGTTGTTGGGACTCTGGAAAATCGACGTGCCGCACGACATAAACGCGACACAGCACACGATCACAGGGATGGAGGAGTGCTCGTCGAGCGTGCTTACCGCAAAGAGACCGCATACGTACACACCCAGGCCGACCGCCGTGGGGCCCTCGCAACCAATACGATCGGATATCGTGCCCGAAAGCGGGCCGATAAAAGCATTCACCATCGGAAGCGCCAAAAAGAGCAGTCCGGAAATGTCGGAACCAAAGCCATGGGCGTCCTGAAAATAGAACGGCAGGATAAACTCGGATGCGCCAATGCCAACGAATACGATGAGCATGCAGGCAAGGTTGATGGTGAAGGCCGAATTTGCAAAGCAGCGACGAGCGGCCTCGATCAGGGACATGGGGCGCTCGCCGGCCTCCGGCTTAACATGCGGCAACGTGTAGAGCCCCACGATAAACGAGATAACGCCAATGGGCAGGTTGATGAGGAAGATGCTCTCCCAGGGAAAGCTCGCCACCAGCATGCCGCCAAGCACAGGACCACACATCATGCCGAGGGCCACGAAGGTCGCAAGGATGCCCATGGCACGGCCGCGCTCGCGCGCTGGAAACGACTCGGTGATGATGCCCATGTTGTTTGCCATGGCCGCTGCGCAACCGACGCCCTGAACGATGCGCGCCAGAATAAGAACCTCGAGCGAGGCCGAAAGGCCACACAGCAGCGAGCCGAGCGTAAAAACGATGACACCCAGCTGGAACACGCCCACTTTGCCGCGCACGTCGCCCAAACGACCAAACGGCAACATGGCCACGCACGTCGCAAGCAGATACACCGAGCTCACCAGCTGAATGCGATCGAGGCCCACGCCCAGCTCCTTTTGCATCACGGGCAGTGCCACGGTCACGACGGTCGAATCCA
Source organism: uncultured Collinsella sp. (assembly GCA_900550835.1). Taxonomy (GTDB): domain Bacteria; phylum Actinomycetota; class Coriobacteriia; order Coriobacteriales; family Coriobacteriaceae; genus Collinsella. Next base: position 13,314 of record URTP01000031.1, read on the forward strand.
GACACGCCATAAACGTCATGATGAGCACGGTAAACAGAATCGCCCATTTGTTCTTGCCATGGGTGTCGCCCTCTAGGGCGATGTGCTCGCGGCGCAGCTGCTCTGCGGTTTTCTCCATATCCATCCTTTCGAGTGGCCCAACGCAAAAAAACGGGGCCCCAATCGCCTGTAAACAGCCGCGATTGGGGTCCCGCCTACGGAATCGGAACGTAAAGGTCACCGAAGCCCCCTGTCGGCATCGGCGACTTATGCGAACGCTAGCCTAGCACTGCTCGAGCGCCTGCTCAAGGTCGGCAATCAGATCGGCCGTGTCCTCGAGGCCGCACGACAGGCGCACCATGTCGGCGGAGATGCCACAGGCGATGAGCTCCTCATCGTTCATCTGACGATGCGTGGCGTTAGCAGGATGCAGGCAGCAAGTGCGGGCGTCGGCCACATGCGTGGCGATCTGGGCGAGCTTGAGGCTCTTCATAAAGGTCTCGGCCGCCGCGCGACCACCGTTAAAGCCAAAGCTCACGACGCCACAAGTACCGTTGGGCATGTACTTCTGAGCCAGGTCATAGTACTTATCGCCCTCCAGGCCCGGATAGCTCACAAAGCGTACCTTGGGATGGCTCTGCAGGAACTTGGCAACGGCCAGGCCGTTCTCACAATGACGCGGCATGCGCACATGCAGGCTCTCGAGCGAGCTGTTCAGGAAGAAGGCCGCCTGCGGGTTCTGCATGGGGCCAAGGTCACGCATGAGCTGCGCGGTAGCCTTGGTGATGAAGGCACCCTCGCGACCGAACTTCTCGGCATAGGTCACGCCATGGTAGCTCTCATCGGGCGTGGTGAGACCCGGGAACTTGTCAGCATGGGCCATCCAGTCAAACTGACCGTGATCGACAATCACACCGCCCAGGTAGGCCGCGTGACCGTCCATGTACTTGGTGGTGGAGTGCGTAACGATGTCGGCGTCCCACTCAAAGGGACGGCACATCACGGGCGTCGGGAAGGTGTTGTCGACCATCAGCGGCACGCCGTGGTCATGCGCGGCCTTGGCAAAGCGCTCAATATCGAGCACGGCGAGGGCGGGATTAGCGATCGTCTCGCCAAAGACGAGCTTGGTGTTGGGCCGGAAGGCTGCCTCGAGCTCCTCGTCGGTGCAGTCGGGGGCAACAAAGGTGCAGGTGACACCCATACGACCCATGGTGTGGGCGAGCAGGTTGTAGGTACCGCCGTAGATGGCAGAGCTTGCGACCACGTGATCGCCGGCACCGGCCACGTTAAAGATCGCGAGGAAGTTCGCAGCCATGCCCGAGCTCGTGAGCATCGCGGCAGTGCCGCCCTCCATCTCGCAGATCTTGGCAGCGACCAGATCGCACGTGGGGTTCTGCAGGCGGCTGTAGAAGTAGCCCGACTCCTCCAGGTCAAACAGCTTGCCCATGTGCTCGGACGTGTCGTACTTCCACGTGGTGGACTGGTAGATGGGCACCTGGCGCGGCTCCGCATCGCCCGGGCGATAGCCGCCCTGAACACACGTGGTACCGATGGTCTGCTCGCTCATATTTAGCTCCCTTGCCTGGGTTACATTTTATTCGGTTCACGATACCGCTACCCCGCACCCCTCTCAACCCATCCGCAAGGTAGGTTATTGGACAGAAGCATCGGGCTCATTCGCCCCACATCTTTAGTATTTGTCCGACAGAAAAACGGTGAGGCATGCATAAAGCTCTCGATGAACGAATGCGTCGGCAAGGGTACCATAGGCGGGTACACCACAAACAAGGAGACAACGATGAAGCACATCGATACGACCCAGCTCGACACCACCGCCTGCCAGGCTCAGGCTGCCGAATACCACACCCGTGGCTTTAACTGTGCCCAGGCCGTCGCCTGTACGCTCGCACCAGCCGTCGGCCTCGATCCCCAGATTGCCTTTACCCTCACCGAGGGCTTTGGCGCCGGCATGGGCGGCATGACCGAAACCTGCGGCGCCATCTCGGGCGCCGTGGCCATCATGGGCTTCGTGATGAGCGACTGCATGGAAAACCCCAAGACCAAGGGCCAGACCTACAAACTGTCGCGCGAGATCGCCAAACGTTTTGGCGAGAAGAACACGACGACCGTCTGCGGCACGCTCAAGGGCGTCGGATCGGATAAGGGTCCGCTCCGCAGCTGCCCCGGCTGCATCGACGATGCCGTCGAGATCGCCTGTGATGTGCTAAAGCAGCTCGCCGAGTAAACTGCGGCAACAGAAA
>URTP01000032.1 GCA_900550835.1 uncultured Collinsella sp.
GCGACAGAACCCCAAAGCCCACCGTCTGGCCAATCTTCACACGGCCGCGCGTGGGCTCAATCTTGCCCTGGATCACGTCGAGCAAGGTCGACTTGCCGGCGCCGTTCTCGCCCAACAGGCCATAGCGGTCGCCCGCGCCGATGAGCCAGGTCACATCGGTGAGCACCTGCTTGGGCGCGCCATCGGTATCCGCATAGCCGGCGTCCACGTCGACCACATCGATGACCTGCTTGCCCAGGCGGCTCACGGCAAGGCGCTTGAGCTCCAGCTCGTCACGCACGGGCGGTACGTCGGCGATCAGCTCGCGAGCAGCCTCAACGCGAAACTTGGGCTTGGTGGAACGCGCCTGGGCGCCGCGGCTCAGCCACGCGAGCTCCTTGCGCGCCATGTTGCGACGGCGCTCCTCGGTAACGGCGGCCATGCGGTCGCGCTCCACGCGCTGCAGGATATATGCCGAGTAGCCGCCCTCGAAGGGACCTACCTGGCCGTCGTGGACCTCCCACATGCTGGTGCAGACCTCGTCCAAGAACCAGCGGTCGTGCGTGACCACGAGCATGGCGCCCTGGCCGCGCTGCCAGCGGGCCTTTAAGTGACGCGCAAGCCAGTTGATGGTGCGCATGTCCAGGTGGTTGGTGGGCTCGTCGAGCATGAGCACATCGTAGTCGCCAATCAGCAGGCGCGCGAGGTCCACGCGACGGCGCTGACCGCCCGAGAGCTCGCCCACCATGCCCTCCCAGGGCACATCGCTAATAAGACCGGCCAGAATCTGGCGCGTACGCGGGCTCGACGCCCACTCGTACTCAGGCGTGTCGCCCACAACGGCATGATGCACGGTATCGGTGTCGACAAGCTGGTCCTTTTGGCCGAGCAATCCGATCGTCGTGCCGCGGCGGTGCGTCACGCGGCCGTCGTCGGGTTCCAGCGTGCCGGCGAGCACGCTCAGCAGCGTCGACTTGCCGTCGCCGTTTTTACCGACGATACCAATGCGGTCGCCCTCGCCCACGCCGAGCGTCACGCTATCGAAAATATGCTTGGTGGGAAACTCTAGGCTGATGGAATCGCATCCCAAAAGAATCGCCATATGCCCTGCTCCTTCGTAGAAATTCAACGTTGTCCATGATAGCAGCGAGCCCCGCCCCAAACCACCACGAAGGTGCCTGTCCCCTTTGTGGTGGTCGTTTCGGTCGCAGAGCAAAAAGGCGGGCCATCTCGCAAAAGAGATGACCCGCCTCTCCAATCAGTCCCGCGACAACCGTGGCCGCCGCGGGCCTCAAGCATGTCCCGGACTAGGAGAACATACCGGTGAGGTAATCATTCAGCCGCTTATCCTTGGGCCGTTGGAAAATCTCGTCGGTCTCGTCGTACTCGACCATATCGCCCATGTAGAAGAACGCCGTGCGGTTGGACACGCGCGACGCCTGCTCCATGTTGTGCGTCACGATGACGATGGCACGGTCGGCAACGATCGACGACATCAGGTCCTCGATCGCCAACGTCGAGATGGGGTCGAGCGCCGAGCAGGGCTCGTCGAACAGGATCACGTCGGGGTTGAGCGCCAGCGTGCGCGCAATGCACAGACGCTGCTGCTGACCGCCCGAAAGCGCGTAGGCGCTCTTGTCGAGCTTGTCTTTGACCTCGTCCCACAGCGCGGCACCGCGCAGACTTTCCTCGACCATGCGGTCGAGCTCGTCACGGTCGGTGATGCCGTGGCGCTTGGGCGCAAAGGTGATGTTGTCGCGAATGGACTTGCGGAAGGGGTTGGGCTGCTGGAACACCATGCCGATGGAGCGACGCAGCTCGTACGTGTTCTCGGTCTTGGTGTTCACGTTGCGCCCGCGGTAGTTGATCTCGCCCTCCACGCGACAGCGGCGAATCTCGCGATTCATCAGGTTGAGGCTACGCAAGAAGGTCGACTTGCCGCAGCCCGAAGGCCCGATGAGCGCCGTGATCTCACCCTTGTGGAAGTCGAGCGACGTATTGTGCAGCGCATGGTGGTCGCCATAGTACACGTTGACGTCCTTGGCGGAGAGCACGACCTCGTCGCTCACGGCCTTGCCGCTCACGCGCACGCGCCTCTCGCTCTCCCCCACGCTCGACAGAAAGTCCTGGGTCTCGGACGTGGCCGCCTCGGTTGCGGGCGTTGCATTCATCTCGCTCATTCGGCCGTCATCTTCCTTGCCAGTTGCTTGCCCACGATACGGGCGATTACGTTAAACAGCAGCACGCAGATCATCAGCAGTGCCGCGGTGCCCCAGACGATCTGCTGGGCCTCGGGGCTGCCCTCGCCATAGATCTTGTAGATGTGCACGGCCAGCGACTCGCCGGGACGGAACACGTTCCAGGCGCAGGTGGGGCTCGACAGGTTAAAGCTCAAGAAGTTCAGACGAACCGGCGAGCTCATGCCCGAGGTAAAGAGCAGCGCCGCGGCCTCGCCAAACACGCGGCCGGCCGAAAGCACGATGCCGGTCACGATGGCGGGCATGGCCTCGGGAATCAGGATGTGCAGTGTGGCCTCCCAGCGAGTGAGGCCCATGGCCAGGCACGCATCGCGCTGGGCCTGCGGCACGTCCTCGAGCGCCTGCTGAATCACGCGCACCAGGATGGGGATGTTGAACATGGTGAGCGCGACGGCGCCGGAGATGATGGAGTACTTCCAGCCCAGCTGCACCGAGAACACCAGAAAGCCGAACATGCCGACGACGATGGAAGGCAACGAGGACAAGGTCTCGATAGCGGTGGAGGCGATGTCGCGGATAGGGCCGTTCGGCGCGTACTCAACCAGGAAGACCGCTCCGCCCAGGCTGATGGGCACCGAGATGACTAGAGTGATCAGCAGCAGGTAGAACGAGTCGAACAGCTGGTAGAGCACGCCGCCCTGGGTTCCGTTGGCGCGCGCAGGCTGCGTGAGGAAGCCCGGCTGGAACAGCGTCGAGATGCCCTCGAACAGGATGTAGGCCACCATGGAGACGACGATGAGCATGACGATGGCGACGATCGCCGTCAGCACGCCCGTGGCGATGCGGTCCTGCCTTTGGACACGCCCGAGTCTCGCCTCGTCGATATGGATGCGCGTGCTAGCCACGAGCCTTCGCCCCCTTGCGGCCAATGAGATGGATGATCAGGATAAAGATGAGGCTCATGCCCATCAGCAGAAGACCGAGCGCCCACAGGGCGTCGTCCTGGGCCGAGCCCTCGGCATAGACCGCCATGGACGTGGTGAGCGTGGTGGTGATGGTGGAGGCCGGCGACAGCAGCGACGTCGGCATGGCCTCGATACCGCCGATAACCATGCGCACGGCGAGCGTCTCGCCAAAGGCGCGGGTCATGCCAAGGATGACCGCGGTCATGAGCGAGGACATGGCGCTCTTGAGCACCACGTGCCAGATGGTCTGCCAGCGGGTGTAGCCCAGCGCGAGCGAACCCTGACGGTAGCTGTCGGGCACGGCACGCAGGCCATCGACCGAAAGCGTGGTCATGGTCGGCAGGATCATGACGGCCAGCACGATGGCGCCGGGCAAGATGCCCAGGCCTGTGCTCACGTGGAGAACGCTCTTCATAAGGCCGACGACCACGTGAAAACCGATCAGGCCAAAGACGACCGAGGGAATGCCGGTCAAAAGCTCAATAAGCGGCTGAAAGACCTTGGAGCCAAACTTAGGCTGGATCTCGACCGCAAAGATGGCAGAGCCGATGGCGATGGGCAGCGCGATGAGCGTGGAGAGCACCATGACCGCAAACGAGGTGACGATCAGGGGCAGGGCGCCGGTGTAGGGCAGGCCGTTTTCGGCTGTGTTGGCCAGATCCCACTTGGTGCCGGCGAAGAACTCTACGACCGAGACGCCGTCCTTGAGAAAAGCCGAGAGGCCCTTTTGGGCGACCATAAAGATGAGCGCGGCAACGACAAGCGTCACGAGCGCTACGCACGCGCCCGTGACGCCCAGGCCCACGTTCTCAAGGTCGCGCTTTGGCAGCTGTTTTGCCATTGCAAACCTTTCCGGGGCGACTACTTATTTAGCGGATACCTTGCCGCTGGCGTCCTTGACGACCTTCATGGCAGAGACTGGGATAAAGCCCTGCTCCTCGACGAGCTTGCCCTGGACGTCGGCGGAAAGCATTAACTCCAGGAAGGCCGTGGTGGCCTCGTCGGCGTCCTTGGAGCAGTACATGTGCTCGGTCGCCCAGATCTTAAAGGAGTCGTCGGTAACGTTTGCGCTCTTGGGCTCGACGCCCTCGACCTTGATGGCGTTGAACTTGGAGTCGTCGAAGTGCGAGAAGTCGAGGTAGGAGATGGCGTTGTCGGTGCTGGCCATCTGGGTCTGGACGTCGCCGGACTTGTCGAGCTCGGCGTCGCCCTTAAAGTCGTTGGCCTCGTCGCCAAAGACGGCAGCCTCAAAGGTGGCGCGGGTACCGGAGCCGGCCTTGCGGTTGAGGACGACGATGGTGGCGTCGTCGCCACCGACCTCCTTCCAGTTGGTGATCTGGCCGGAGAAGATGCCCTTGAGCTGCTCGAGGGACAGGTCGTCGACCGTAACGTTCTTGGAGACGACGGGGCCCATGCCCACGACGGCGACCTCGTGGTCGACGAGGTTCTTGACCTGATCGGCCTCGAGCTTGGTCTCGGCGAAGACGTCAGAGTTACCGATGGTGACGGTGCCGGCGGCGACAGCGGTCAGGCCCTTACCCGAACCGTTACCCGAACCGGAGACGGAGACGTCCGGATTGGCATCCATGAACTTCTCGGCAGCGGCCTCGACGAGAGCCTGGAACGAGGAGGCACCGTCGTAGGTCACCTCACCGGAGACGGACTCGGCGGCAGCGGCGCTACCCTTGTCGGCGGCGTCGGAAGCGCCTGCGCCGCCGCAACCAACGAGGCCGAGGCCCACGATGCTGGCGAGACCACCAGCGAGGCCGAGGAACTGACGACGAGAATAAGCCTGATCGAGCATGATCTTCCTTTCATACAAGCGACTCGCGGGCACCCTGCCCGCTTTGCTGTTTGGAAAGATACGGTCTCGATCGGGCAGCGCCCGCGTCAGCTGCGCTTTATTACGGGCATCTGATAGACCCTTACCGCAAGCGCGGCAGGGCTTTACAAACGAATAACAATCCCGCCGACAAGCATGACCCGCCTTTTACACCAAATGATCCGTTTTCCTCCGTCCCCAAGGGATCATTTTCAGAAAGAGGACGGCATAGACCTTCTGGTCATGCCGTCCTCTTCGAAAGACAGGTTGTCACCCTGGCGTTCGCGTAACCTTAAAGCTCCAGCTCGTTCAAGCGCAGGATTGCGACGATATAAATCTTGAGCGCCTGCTTGAGCTGCTCTTCGTTGGCGCACTCGTTGGGGCCGTGCATCTGGCCGCCCCATGGGGGCAGCTCCAGGCCGGTCTCCTCGGGGCCAAACGAGACGGCGCGGGCAAAGTTGCGTGCGTACGTGCCACCGCCCATGGCGAAGGGCTCGACATGCTTGCCCGTAAACTCGTTATAGGTATCGATAAGCGCCTTCACAGCCGGATCGTCGGCAGAGACCGAGAACGGCACCTTTGCGCGATCCACGCGATACGTCACGCCAAAGCGGCCCACAAGTGGCTCGAGCTGCTCGCGGATGGTATCGGCGCTCGTGCTGTCGGGGAAACGCACGTCAATGACCTGCTCAATGTGGCCATCCACCACGCGGATGACGCCGGGGTTGCACGTGAGCGGGCCAAACGCCGCGTTCGTCGCATCGATACCCAGGCCGCGGCCATAGGCATCCGCATGCACAAAGGCCAGGAACTTGACGAACTCGTGCTCGGCAGGCGTCAGCAGGCGCTCGTCACGGGCACCAAACGCATCCTCGGCCTCGCGCAGATACGCCACGATGAGGCCGACGGCATTGATCGTTCCCTCGGGCATCGAGGCATGGCCGCCAATGCCGTGGGCAAAAATCTGCGCATGCCCGTTATCGAGCGCCGTGATCTCCAGGCGGCCGGCATTCTCAACGGGCGCCGGCAGTTCATCGGCGGCAATCGCAAGCTCGCAGATAGACTGCGACGGAATGGCGTTGCTCGCCTCGGCACCGCTCCAGGACACAATGCGCCCGCCGTCGATCTTGGAACTCACAAACGTCGCCCCAAACTGGCCCTTCTCGGCATTACAGACCGGGAACTCGGCATCGGGTGTAAACAAAAAGTCGGGGTCTGCGTGGTTCTCCAGATAATGGTGAACGTCGGACATGCCCACCTCCTCATCGCAGCCCAGCAGCGCGCGGAAGGTGTAGCGCGGGGTAATACCGTGCTTGAGCAGATAGGCGCCGGCGTAGAGCGACAGCACGGCAGGACCCTTGTCGTCGATAACGCCGCGGCCGAGCAGCCAGCCCTCGCGACGCTCCATCGCAAACGGGTCGGTGTTCCAGCCGGGGCCTGCGGGCACCACGTCCACATGGCAAATGGTCGCGAGCTGCTTGTCGCCGCGGCCAGGGATATCGGCAATGCCCACATAACCCTCGTCGTCGCTCGTCTGGTAGCCGAGCTTTTGCGCAATGCCGAGCGCGCAATCGAGCGCGTCACGGACTGGACGGCCAAACGGCGCGCCGGGCTCCGCATTGGCAGAAACCGCCACGGACGGATAGCTCACCAGACGCTCGATATCGGCGACGACATCTTCCCAAACCTCGTCGACATACTCGGCAACGCTCTGCTCCACCTGATTCATGGACGACCTCCTTACCAATGAGCGGCGAGCGTGCCCGCCCCTCACATCACATACTTATATAGCGAAAAGTTTAGCAAGCTCGGCCACCGAGTGCACCACCGCATCGGCGCCCGCGGCCTCATGCTCACCCGGCGCCGCCGCGCCCGAATAGATGCCGATGCACGGCACGCCCATTGCGTGCGCGCCCTCCACATCGTTAAAGCGATCGCCGATCATCACGGCATCGTCCGCCGTCGCACCGAGCGCCGCCAGGGCATCGCGGACCGAATCGGCCTTGGTCTCGCGTCCCTGCGGCGGATTCATGCCAACCACTGCCTTAAACTGAGAAAGCCCCAGCTCGCCCACCATGTCGATGCACTTTGCCTCCATGCGCGACGTCGCCACGGCCAAGCGATGCCCCTGGGCGGCCAACCCATCCAGCAGCTCGGAAATTCCATCGAACACAGGGTACTCTTCCGGTCCCAGCTCATCAAAAAAGGCACGGTACTCGTCGGCCACCACAAGCGACTCCTCGCGCGAGAAGCCATAAAAGTCGTGAAAGCTCTTCCACAGGGGCGGCCCAATCATGCGGCGCAGATCACCCATCTGCGCCTCCGAAAACCCGCGCACAGCCAGCGTCTTGCGCGTCGAGGTCATCACCGCCCGGCCTGTATCGGCCACCGTGCCATCGAAATCAAACAGCACAACCGACCGCTTGCATATCTCCAGCTGCTCCACTGGCACCCTCTCTTCCCCAGTTGACGATTTCCACACCGACACTTCAAACTGTTGACTATTCAACAATTGAACCTAGTAATGTGGAACGACTCTACTATACTTGTCGCACTTTGCTCTCAGAAGGCGGCGCGCAAGCGCCCCAACGAAAGGTGCAATTATGTCTTTTGCCATCATAACCGACTCCACGTCGGACATCTCCCCCGCTCGTGCTCAAGAGCTCGGCATTTACGTGATTCCGCTGCATGTGATTATCGAGGGCGAGGACCTGCTCGACCAGGTGCAGATTACCGCCGAGGAATACATCGCCCGCATGGCTGGTTCCGAGCAGTTGCCGCACACATCGCAGCCGAGCGCCGGCGAGTTCAAGGCGCTCTTTGACCGCGTGCGCGCCGACGGCCATGATAGCGCCATCTTTATCTCGCTATGCAGCGAGTGGTCTGCCTGCTATGCCAACGCCAGCCTGACGGCCGAGACCCACGAGCTCGACGTGCGCTGCATCGATTCGCGCACCGGTTCGGGCGCCGAGGGTCTGCTGGTGGAGTACGCGCTCGCCATGCGCGAGGACGGCCGCAGCCTGGACGAGACCGAGGCGCAGATCCGCGCGACGCTGCCCGATGCACACCTGCTACTGATTCCCCGCACACTCGAGAACCTCGTTAAGAACGGCCGCGCGCCCAAACTCGCCGGCCAGCTCACGCAGATGTTCAACATTCGCCTGGCCGTTTCGCCGGAGTGGAAGTCAGGCGAAATCAAGGCCATCAAGAAGGGCCGCGGTGCCAAGCGCATCGTTGCGAACACCATGGCTGACTGCCTCGAATTTTTGACCGAGCACCCGGGCTCCAGCGTGCGCGTGCTCACGACCGGTGCTGCCGAGGAGCAGGAGCTCGTTAACCAAGCGCTCGCAGGCCAGAACTACGTAGACGCCGGCACCGGCCCCATCGGCTGCACCATCGCCACCCACGTAGGCGTCGACGCCATCGCCATCAGCTACTGTCCCCGCTACCAACCTGCCAATTAGGGACAGGTTTATTTTGGCAGGTTTTATCTGGGCAAACGTTAAACGGTAACAAAGGCTTGCCTGGCAAGATCGGACATGCCAAAGCCGTCGAACAACCGAAGTACACCCAGCCACAACAAAGCCATCACGCCGACGCGCCGCAACTCAAGGCGCGCCGGCGTCTTTTTAGGAGTCGCGGCGGAAAAGGGGCCGTTTTAGCCAAAAGGCCGCGAAACGCTTCCCATTACGCCGCAACTTCATTGCCGCCCAACCAGCTAATCGAGAAATTGGCGGCGATCGATGCTTTGTCCAACCCCCTTGCGATACCCTCTGGGCAAAAAATGGCAAATATGAGTACTGTTACCAGTTTAGTAACAGCGAAATCTGGCTGAATTTGCCATCTTCCGCCAATTCCGAGCGTCATAAAGTCCCGAATCGCCATGTTTAGAGGGTTGATTCTATCCAATCCGAATTGATTGGTCTTAAATACTTTCCAGATGATATGTTACTGCTCAAACCACAGTACTCATACTTGCCATTTTTTGCCCACAGGGTCTATTCGAGGATAGTTTCCTGCGCCTCCAGCCCACCTCATGGCCGCCAAAACCCATTCAGCAACAGCTACCGCACATTTTGACATCAGCCAAACACCACTCACGGAGCTGTACTCCGCTATCACCGAACCAAAATCAGAGTCGAGTCCCTTAAAAATCAAAATAACGTACCCTCATTTCAATGAACTCCGACAAGAACGGCATTTACATGAGCACCGTCACGCATCAATACGCCCTCATCGGGGGTACGCTATTCCAATTCAAGAAAACCGTCGCCCATGTATCGGAGCCGCACAGCCAAATCGTCATCTGCGGCAACGGTCCAGACATCCGTTACGCAACACTGGAAGAATGGGAGAAAGCTGGCGAATCTTTCGATAGACGGGCACAGGTCGAAGGAATCGTCACCAGTGCGAGCCCAGCGCGCGACAAACTGGAACTCTTTCGCAATCTCTTTACTGGCCGCAAAGATGTTTACGCTCATGGGTACCGCAGAAAAGACGGGGGCATCGGCTATACACCCGCCTGCGCAAATGAATGGAAGGCAAGCATTTGCCCCAAAGTAAATCGTCAGAAAACCAAATGCGCGGAATGCGGCAACCGCATCTTCCCCAAGCTGAGCGATGCCGCGATCATCGCCCATTTCAAAGGCAACGACGACAGGCTCCGAGACGTCATAGGTCAATACGTTCTCGATAGTGACAGTAACACAAAAGTCCTGGTCATCGACTTTGACGGAGCCGATTGGAAAGAAGCGACAAACGCCATTCGGCTTGTCGCAAAAAACCATGGGATCGATGCTGCAGTCGAGCGATCGAGATCAGGTAACGGCGCACATGTCTGGTTTTTCTTCCTAGAGCTCACCAGCGCAAAGATCGCACGAGAATTTGGAAGCAGCCTTATCACCGAAGCGGCGGCGCTCAACAAGACAATCACCTTTGAAGCTTTTGACCGGATGCTGCCCGCGCAGTCCACCATTCCTGAGGGCGGCTTCGGAAATCTCATAGCACTGCCTTTTCAAGGAAAAGCGCAGCGAAAAGGGAACAGTGTATTTGTTGACGAGCAATTTGAGCCCTTTCCCGATCAATGGCTTTACCTTTCACAAATTCAGCTGGTTCCACATGCAACGGTGCAAAATCTAATCGAAAGCATCGACAATAAACCGCATGGAATATCAGCTGCAGTGGCGGGAAACACCGCCGCGCCACATTCTCAGAGGCCGCGAAAGCGGCTTCCGCTCACGCTGCAGGACTTCCCGTCATCGCTACCCGTCACGCAAGCCGATATGCTCTACATAACCGAAAGATCTCTGAGCCCGGCCGCCCAGATGGAGGTTCGCAGGCTTGCAACATTTGCCAACCCGGAATTCTTCCGTGCCCAATCAATGCACCAATCAGTATTTGGCAAACCGCGGTACATAGACCTCAGTGAACTTAGAGATGGCTGCGTTGCGATTCCCAGAGGCTGTAAAGCTCAACTCGAGCGGCTGCTTCAAGAAGCCGGCGCTTCTGCTCACTATTCAGACAAGCGCATGTCGGGCAATCCAATTGTGATGACATTTAAAGGGGCTCTTCGCCCTGAACAGCAAATTGCCGCCGAACAGATGCTCAACTATGAAGACGGGATCATGTCCGCGCCGACGGGTTTCGGGAAAACCGTCATTGGGGCCTATCTTATTGCTGCCATCGGTCTTCCAACGCTTGTCATCGTTCCCAAGACTGCGCTCATTGCCCAATGGAAATCCCAGCTCGAACGGTTTATCGACATTACGGATAACAGAAAGCCAGTTCGAACCCCAAAAGGACGAATCAGTAAAAGGCAGCCTCCGCTCATTGGCCAAATCGGAGGAGGCAAAACCACCATAAGCCATCTCATCGACATTGCTTCATTCCAGTCTCTGTCCAGCAAGGACCCCCAGACCGGAGAACCAATAGCCAAGGAGTTCGTTCGTGATTACGGCCTCATCATCTGTGATGAATGTCACCATGCAGCCGCACCACAGCTTGAGCTCGTCCTCAAATCCGCTCCAGCCAAATATGTATACGGCCTTTCCGCGACGCCCGAACGCTCGGACGGACTCACGCGAGCACTCTCAATGCTCTGCGGCCCGCTTCGCCATGTCATTGATCCAAAAACGCAAGCAATCCAACAGGGAATTCAGCGCGTTGTTAGGCCGCGTTTTACCGGAGTTCGACTACCCGCCTACGAACCAGGGGCGTCCTTTAATCAAGTTCTCGATCTCCTGTGTGCGCACACAGCGAGAAACGAAGCAATTGTCGACGATGCCCTCGAGACCGCGTCAAACGGTCGACATCCGCTTGTGCTATCCAAAAGGAAAAAACATGCCGAAGAGCTGTGTAGGCTGCTTCAAAGCCGCGGACACGAACCTATACTCTTAACCGGAGAAATCGACGCCAAAGAAAGAAAGGCAATACTGAACAGCCTTCCCGGCTTCGAGCATGAGCATCGAATTATCATCGCAACCGAAGGCCTTCTGGGCGAGGGTTTCGACCTGTCTTACCTTGACACTCTGCTCATTGCCACACCGATATCTTGGGACGGCAGCATAACGCAGCAGGCAGGCAGGCTACATAGAAGTCACGAGGGCAAGCAGCGGGTTGAGATATTCGACTATGTTGATTTGTCGATACCCATGCTCGCGCACATGTACCAGAAGAGACTCAAGACCTACGCCAAGCTGGGGTATGAAGTCTTTGCAGCAAATGACAACAAACGGGCCGATCAAAACATCCTCGTTAGGCCGGCAAGGGCCGTGGAGGCCTTAGCGGATGACATCGAGCGCGCAACGAAAAGCATTTTTATTGCCGCGCCCTACGCATCCGCTGCATGCCTCGCAAAGCTCGCTGCCGTACTCACAGGCGCCGCCGCCCGTGGGATTGCCCTTGAGATTTCAATTGCCTCGACTCCGCACAATGACGTGAAAGCGATTTTTACCGAGATGAACGTCGACTATTCCATCAAAGCCGAAGGGCGCCTGCGCGCGTCAGTAATTGACGAGGAAACCGTCTGGTACGGAACTATCCCGTTACTGGCCTTTCCTAAGAAAGAGGACTGCAGCATCCGTTTCAAAAGCAGCGAAGTTGCAGCCGAGCTTTTAAGCGAAATCCAGCGAAGAGGAGAACTGGAGGTCGCAGCCACGAACGGGACGTCTCCAACAGTTACGGTGGAATAGGGGCTGTTTTAGCCAATCGGCCGCGAATCAATCCCTATTTCCCCGCGAAACATAAGCGAGCAATCAGCCCTGCGGGCCCTGAAATAACTCCTCATGCGAGCCCATTCTCACCAGTCGGATCACAGGATTAGTCTTATGCGGCAAGTACAGAACGACCACATCGACCAAGCCATCGGATAGATGGAAATCGATGTGGCCGTTGTAATTGCCGCCCGGGTTTGAAAGCTCATGGGCGCCATATTCCGCGGGAAGCGAGCCGCGAGCTGCAAGCTCTGCGACTGCTGCCTTAAACTCGGTTTTTAGCTGCGGATGGATGCGCATCGTCCGTTTGTAATCCGCCTTAAACTGAGCCTCGACTTTAATCTCAAACATCGCTAGTCCTCATCGAGGAATGATATAAGCTCATCAGCGTTATTGAATGACGGGCTGTCGTCTGGCAGAATCCCCAACTCATGAGCCTCGGCAATCACCATGGCGCGCCTCGTCGCCTCGTTGGGCACCTCCGCCCTTCCTACAATCTCAAAAGGAATCTTTCGCTGATTTACAAGCTGCCGAACGGCAAGATTGAGATAGGAATTGAGGCTGAGGCCGACCGAATCCAAGAACTCGGTCGCCTGCTCCTTGAGCCCCTCTTCGATGCGAACCGTCGTAGGCTTAACCGTTGCAGTAGACATACGCGACCTCCTCGCACTCGTCTTTTGCATCAGTATACCCAAGTAAAATGGCAACCTGACGTTAGAAAGCATCAGATTGCCATGCATATTCATGTATATTCATGTCGCGGTGGGCACGATTGCCCTACATCAGCCCGCTCAGGACGATGTCGACTGCCTCGTTGAGGTCGTCGGTAATGTGCACCAGCTCCGGATCGAGTGGGCTGATCATGCCGGCATCCATCACCGGACCGTTGAGCCAGTCGAACAGGCCCTGCCAGTACTCGGTTCCCACCAGCACGAGCGGCATGCGCTTGACCTTGTGCGTCTGCACCAGCGTAAGGACCTCGAACATCTCGTCGAGCGTACCAAAACCGCCGGGGAACACGATGGCGCCCGAGCTGTATTTGACGAACATGGTCTTGCGCACAAAGAAGTAGCGGAAGTCCATGCCCAAGTTCACGTATTTGTTGAGCCCGTGCTCGTGCGGGAGCTCGATCCCCAAGCCGACCGATTTGCCGTTGGCACTCGCCGCTCCCCTGTTGGCTGCCTCCATGATGCCGGGGCCGCCACCGGTAATCACGGCCACGCCGCGCTGGGCGATCTTTCGTCCAACCATGCGCGCCGCCTTGTAGAGCGGATCGGTCTTGGGTGTACGGGCGCTGCCAAAGATGGTCACCGCAGGACCAAGCTCAGCAAGTGCACCAAAGCCATCGACAAACTCTGCCTGAATGCGCAGCACGCGCCAGGGGTCAGCGTGCAGCCAGTCGGTCGAGTCCTCGGGCGCCAGCAGGTTGGCGTACGTATTGTCCTTGGGAATCATGGGGCCGCGCATGACCACGGGGCCGCGGCGATACGTCTCATCGTAGGCAGGCTCGACCTCGACATTCTCATCCTTAATCATGGGACACTCCTATCGAACATAGAAACGGGCGGGGTCGACGCCATGCGTCAAACACCCGCCCGAACATCAACCATTCGGTATGGTACCCACGATGCATCATGCGCTTGCAAGGCATCGGTCAGCGGTCGCGGCTCTTAGTAATCCACCGCCGCAGGGCTGTTCATCCAGTCGCTCACGAATGCACCGTAGCGGCCCTCGATAATGGCCTGACGCGCCTGCTTCATAAGATTGAGCAGGTAGTAGATGTTGTGCATCGAGAGCAGAATACCGCCGAGCATCTCCTTTTGCGTGACCATGTGACGAATGAGCGCGCGGCTGTAGCCGCCCGTGCACACCGGGCAGGTGCAGGTGGGATCGATGGGGCCGTCGTCGTGCGCAAAGCGGGCGTTGCGGAAGTTGAGGCGACCCTCGCTCGAGAACGCCGTGCCCATGCGGCCGGTACGCGTGGGCAGCACGCAGTCGAACATGTCGATGCCCACGCCCACGCCGCGCACGAGGGTGGTGGGGTTGCCGACGCCCATCAGGTAGCGCGGCTTGTGCTTGGGCATGTACTCGCTTACGAGTGGTGCCAGGGTCTCGAACATGGTCTCGTGGTCCTCGCCCACCGAGTAGCCGCCGATACCGTAGCCGGGGAAGTCGCCGCACTCCTCCAGATGGCGCAGCGAGCGCAGGCGCAGGTCCAGGTGCATGCCGCCCTGAACGATGCCAAAGAGCGCCTGGTCGTCGCGGGTATGCGCCTTATAGCAGCGCTCGGCCCACATACTCGACAGCTCAACGGCGCGCTCAACGTAGGCACGCGTGGCGGGATAGCCGGGGCACTGATCGAGCTGCATGCAGATGTCGGAGCCGAGCTTCATGGCGATTTCCATGTTGTCCTCGGGTGTCCAGAACACGTGGCGGCCGTCGTAGTCGTTGACGATAAAGCGCACGCCCTCGTCGGTGAGCTTGACCGCGTCGTTGTGGCTGAACACCTGGAAACCGCCCGAGTCGGTGAGGATGGGGCCGTGCCAGTTCATAAACTTGTGCAGTCCGCCCAGCTCGGCGATGGTGTCCTCGCCGGGACGCATGGACAGGTGATAAGTATTGGCAAGCACGATCTGGGCGCCGAGCTGTTTGACGGTCTCGGTAGGAATGCCCTTGACGTTTGCCTTGGTGCCCACGGGCATGAAGATCGGTGTCTCGATGTCGCCGTGCGGGGTGTGCAGCACGCCGGCACGCGCATGCGTGGTCGGATCCTCGGCGATCAGGTCGAATTTAAAAAGGCTCTGGTCCATAAACTGGAACTCCTTGGTTGCGGTTCATACGCAAACCATTATACGGGCAACCCGCAAGAAGCACCGACTCGACAGAAACTGGTGCGAGGAGGATACGGCAGGGACACGGCAAATGAGCGTGGATTTTTGGACGCTTACCGGATGAGCGTGGATAATCTCCCACTTTTGCCCAAAGCACAGCCCAAAAACGGGAGATTATCCACTTTCATTCTGCGGGCACTCATTTAAGTACGTCCCCGATGAGTGGAGCTATTTACCAGCCACGGCAACGCCGATATTTTGGCAACGTCAGCGAGCGGGTCGCATTTGAGACAAGGTGCCGTGAAATGAAAGGGCGCTGACCTTCTGGTCGCGCCCTTGAAATTGAACGGCAGATTGTCCAAATGCGGCCCGCGTAACTAAACCCGCTCTGCGATCTCGTGGATG
>URTP01000033.1 GCA_900550835.1 uncultured Collinsella sp.
CGCCGCGAGCCCTGAGCAACACGGCTCGCGATATCAAACTACTCGCCAAAGAACTCGTTGATCTTCTGCTCGTCGACGCCGAAGAACCACGTCAGGACAAAGCCGGCGGCATAGGCAAGCAGCATAGCGGCAACGTAGCCGAGCTGCTGGCCAGGAACGACGATCAGCAGGCCAAACAGACCGGAAACGCCCTGAGAAACCGTGCCGATGTGAAGCAGCGCCGCGAGCGCGCCGCCAAATCCGGCACCCAGGCAGGCCGTCACAAACGGACGAACGAGCGGCAGCGTAACAGCATACATCAGAGGCTCGCCCACACCCAGGATTCCAACGGGAATGGACTCTGCGACGTACTTCTTGAGCTTGGCGTTCTTGGTCTTAAAGTACAGCGCCAGACCGGCACCGACCTGACCGCCGCCAGCCATCATAAGGATGGGGAGCAGGTAATTGATGCCCTTGGTAGCGCCGTCGGGATCGTTGAGCATAGCGTGGATCGGCGTGAGCGCCTGATGCAGGCCGACGGAAACCAGCGGCAAGAAGCCTGCCGACAGGATATAGCCGCCCAGGACGCCCAGCTTCTCGAAGATAAAGGTCAAAACGCTAAAGATGGCAGTCGTCAGCCATGCGCCAACCGGCTGGATGACGAGCATCAGAGCAAAGGCGCCGATGATGAGCACCAGCAGCGGGGACAAGAACGTGTCGAGTGCGTTGGGCATAACCTTGCGAATCTGACGCTCCATCCAGGCAAAAAATGCGCCAGCGATAAGAGCCGCGATCATGCCGCCCGCTGCGGGGTTGTACTGCGCATTGGTGAGCGGCAGCAGAATGGCAGTGGCAGGATCGGCCGCGCCAGGCGCAAGCAGGGGCATGGCACTGTTGGCGATACACATCATGCCGGCGATGCCGCCCAGCGCAGCGGAGCCACCAAACTCACGTGCCGCGTTATAGCCCACCAAGATGGGCAGATAGGCAAACAGGGCCCAGCCCATGGAACGAATGCCCTGGTACCACCACTCGCCTGCAAGCGCGCCTGCCGTCGAGACGTTAATGACGTTGCAGATGCCGTTGATGAGGCCAGCCGCAATGATGCCGGGAAGCAGGGCGACGAAGACATTGGAAATCTTCTTGAGGAAGGCCTGAACCGGCTTGGACTCGTACTTGGCCTTCTGCGCGGCCTTGTTTGTGGCCGCAGCGTCAACCACGCTCTCGTCAGCAACGCCTTTCGCAAGGCCGGTGAGCTTGGAGAACTCCTCGAGCACCTTATTCACCTTGCCTGGCCCCAGCACGATCTGCATCGTGTCGTCCTCGACCAAGCCCATCACGCCGTCGAGTGCCTTAATACCCTCCGTGTCGACGCTGCCCGTGTCTTTGACGGTCACGCGCAGGCGCGTCATGCACGCCGCGTTTGCCAGCACGTTGTCTTTACCGCCCAAAAGGTCCAGCAGCTTTTGAGCCAGCTCTTTGTTCGTCATAACTCCTCCTTGTATTGGGTATCTCGTTTGGATGTCATATCAGCTCACGCCGCGCACCTATTGGGCATCGGCATTGCTCTTCTCATGGCCACTCACCGCAGCACGGACATGGCCTCGCGCTCGCTCAAGAGCTACCGCAGCCTGCTCGACATCGCAGTCCAGCAGTACCGAGACAATAGCGGTTTTTACGTGGCCGCCGGCATCTGCAAGCGCCTGAATAGCGCGCTCGCGCGTGCAGCCGGTCGCCTCCATCACGATGTTCTGGCCGCGCACCACCAACTTCTCGTTCGTCTGCTGCACATCGACCATCAGGTTTTGGTATACCTTGCCGATCTTGACCATGGCACCGGTCGAAATCATGTTGAGAATGAGCTTTTGAACCGTTCCCGCCTTGAGCCTCGTTGAGCCGGTCAGCACCTCGGGACCGGGCACGGGTTCAATGGCAAGATCTGCGCTCTCCCCGATCTTCGACCCTTGGTTGCAGGCAATTGCAATGGTCTTGCACCCAGTTGCCTTGGCGTACACAAGGCCGCCCACCACATAGGGAGTACGACCGCTTGCCGCCAGGCCAACGACAAGATCCCTGTCCGAGAGTCCACGCTCCCGCAGGTCGCTCGCGCCAAGCTCCTCGCTGTCTTCGGCACCTTCGACAGCCTTGATAAACGCCGTCTCGCCTCCGGCAATGAGCCCGACAATCAGATCGGGTGACACGCCAAACGTGGGCGGACACTCCGAAGCGTCGAGTACACCCAGACGACCGCTGGTGCCTGCGCCCATGTAAAAGACGCGCCCGCCGCGCTCGAGTGCCTCAGCAGCCCAGTCGATTGCTGTGGCAACCTGGGGCAACACCTTCGTGACCGACTGGACGGCACGAAGATCCTCATCATTCATCGTCGTGACGATTTGCAGCGATGTCATCGTATCGAGGTCCATTGAACTTTGATTACGCTGTTCGGTCGTGAATTTTGTTAAATCGAGCATTTCATTCACCTCATCTTTCCTGTTTCTCGATGTAGTTTTGCTTAATGACATGCGTCGCCCGTTCGTAGTCGCTGGCAACGTAAGCAGCGTACAGGGCATCGACAACCATAAGCTGGGCCATACGCGAAGCCATGGCACCGCTGCGGACCAAGGGTTCACTCGCAGCGACGCCGAGCACGGCATCGGCCACGGTGGCAAGCTTGGATGATCCATCTACTTTGGTAACGGCCACAACGGGACAGTTGTGACGTTGAGCCTCGGCGGTGCAGTCCAGCACCTCTTGCGTCAAGCCCGAGTAGCTAAAGGCGATTGCCATATCGCCCTCATGCATGTTCTTGGCACACAAGAGCTGATCATGCCAGTCGTCGTACAGATGGCACTCCTTGTCGACACGCATGAGCTTTTGCGCCAGATCGTGCGCGACCAAACGAGAGGCACCGATACCGAACAGATTGACCGCACGTGCCCGCTTAAGATAGGCCGCACATCGCTCCAAGACGGTGTAATCGAGCGTTCGCGCCGTCGCTTCGATCGTGCGCACGTTGCTTTTCATCACCTTCCCCACGATACGTTCGACGCTGTCATCCATGGAGATGTCCTCGAGGGCAACGTCTTTCTTGTCACCCAAGAGCGCCAGCTCGGCAATCAGTTCGCGCTGGAACTCCTTGTAGCCCGCAAAACCCAAGCGCTTGCAAAAGCGCAAAATGCTCGAGGGCGAGGAGAACGTGGCATCGGCAAGACCGCGGACGGACAGCCCGACCACCTCGTGCGGATGAGCGCTTACATATGCGATGACATTGCGTTCCGCCGGGCTCGCGCTGAGCTCACGCTCGCGAAGCCGCAAAAGCAATCCGTTTGCCATCTCAAACACCTCCGTTGAGAAGAATTAAAGACCAACGAACGATTCGTACCGGATACAAACAGCTTTTGCGGTACATTGTGCCGCATCGTGGCGCACAAAGGGCGAGCGTTCTACCGCTCGCCCCTCAAATCCGACCGCTCGGAAATACGCGCGACACAAAATATTTCAACGAGGTCGCATTATCGGTAACAGGGCTGTTACCGATACCGCCTCGCGTGGGCGCCAATCGGACGTGCCGCAAACCTCTACCCCGCCTCGCGCATCCAGCGATCGAACGTCCCCACGCACACGCCCAGGCACTTTGCTGCCTGGCTGCGGGTAATATCGCCTGCCTCATAGCTATCGCGTACCAGCTCAAACTGAGGAGGGCACGGCTTGCGAGGTCGACCGAAACGGACCCCTCGCGCCTGCGCCGCTGCAATCCCCTCCGCTTGGCGCCGATGGATATTCTCGCGCTCCACCTGCGCCACGTAGCTCAGCAGTTGCAGCACAATATCGGCAATCAGGGTATTAGTCACATCCGGCGCGCCGCTGGCCCTGGCGCGCGTGTCAAGCAATGGCATGTCCAACACCACAATGGCAACCCCGAGCTCCTTGGTAATGCGACGCCATTCCTCAAGAATCTCGGAGTAATTACGGCCAAGTCGGTCGATAGAAAGCACCACCAGCACGTCCCCGTCTCCCAGGACGTGCAGCAGCTCGCGATACCGCGGGCGATCGAAGTCCTTGCCGCTCGCATGGTCGGCATAAATATTCGCCGAGCCCACGCCATAGGCGCCCAGCGCATCCAGCTGCCGATTAAGATTCTGATCGCGCGAACTCACCCGCGCATAACCATACACCGTCGCCATCTCATCCCCGCTTTCTTGTAAACCTGCCAAAAAGGGACAGGTTTATTTTGGTAGGTTTTACCTCTCGAATAGCAGGTAAGCGGGCGGCCGAGCAGACGGCAAGGTAGCCATGATCCAAATGCGGAGGGCGGCCCCGAAAGACCGCCCTCCGCTCTCCCGCCATGAGTCGAGATTTGGCTAATGGATAAGCTTAAAGTCCAAGTGCCCACGCGTGGTATTGACGCGCGAGACCTCGATAATCACGCGCTGGCCCAGTTCATAGCGAGTCCCCGTGTCGGCGCCCGTCAGCGTAAGCGCATCCTCGTCGAACTCGAACCACTCGTTGCCCAGGCTCTTGATCGAAACCAAGCCTTCGACCTGCGTCAGGTCCAAGCGCACAAAGAGGCCCATGCTGCTAACCCACGAGACGGTTCCGGCATAGCGCTCGCCCAGACGGTCCTCATAGTACTGGGCAATCTTGATCTTTTGCGTCGCATGGCTGGCGGCATCTGCCGCGCGCTCGGCATCGCTGCATGCGCGGCAGATCTGCGGCAGAATGCGCGGCAGCGACTCGCGCCCCTTGCCGATCAGCCGCGGCGTACGGACCAGGGCGTCCTTGCCGCCGAGCTGCTCATAGGCCAACTGCAGTTTGAGCACGCGGTGCACCACCAGATCGGGGTAGCGACGGATGGGACTCGTAAAGTGACAGTAGCACGGCGCGGCGAGCGCAAAGTGGCCCTCGTTGCGCGGCTTGTACAGTGCGCGCTGCATGCTGCGCAGAAGCAGCGTGTTGACGAGCGGTGCGTTGGCCGTACCGGCGGCAGCATCAACTGCAGCCTGTAGCTCATCGGGACTCCCCAGGGCGATACCGGCAGCACGGCGATCGTCGATGATGCCTAGCTGCGCCAGCGCAACGGCGGCACCGTGCAGGCTATCGGGGCTCGGATCCTCATGCACGCGATAGCAGGCCTCGATATCACGGTCTGCCAGCCACTCTGCAACGCACTCGTTGGCGAGTAGCATGGCTTCCTCGATAAGCGACGTGGCACACGAACGCTCGCGCGCCACAATCTGCACGGGCACTCCGTTCTCATCCAATAGAGCGCGAATCTCGGCCGTGTCAAAATCGACTGAGCCGCGGGCACGACGAATACGACGGCGAAGTTCGGCGAGTTCGTTGGCGGCGACAAGGAAATCGCCGAGGTCGACGTTATAGCCGCGAGCAGTTTCCTCGCACGCAAGACCGCGCTCAAGCGCCTCCTCGCGCGAGGCCTCAGCAGCCGCAACATCCTCAGCGGCGCCTTCCAGCACCGAATACTCAACAGCGTCGGCACGCACCAGCAGCGCCTCGGCGCCGTCATAGTCCATACGCACACGCGAGCGAATCACGCTGGGGTACGGATCGTAATGCCGCACGCGGCCCTGCGCATCGAGCTCAATGTCAACGGTAAACGCAAGACGGTCCTCGTCAGGGCGAAGCGAGCATAGGTCACAGGACAGGCGTTCGGGCAGCATGGAAAGCACGCGATCGGCCAGATACACCGATGTCGTACGATGGCGAGCCTCAAGATCGATATGCCCGTCCCAAGCCACATAGTGAGAAACGTCAGCGATATGCACACCCAGCTTGTAGCCACCCTCGGGCGTGCGCTCAAGCGAAATGGCATCGTCAAAGTCGCGCGCGTCGACCGGGTCGATCGTGATGACAAAGCGGTCGCGCAGATCGCGGCGGAGCGGGTCCTTAAGCGCCGCGGACACATCGAGCGAAAGCCCCTCGGCCTCGTCCAGCGCGGCCTCGGGATAGCTATCGGTATAGCCGTAACGCGCCATCACGTATTGAACGCCCAAATCGGGCGCGTCATCTCCGCCAATGCGGCGTTCGATCGTCACGGTGCCCGATTCCAGGCGCGTCGGGTAGGTCAAAATGCGCGCGACAACGGCATCACCCGGGTGGACGCCCAGACGATCCGCCGAGGTATCCTCGGGCAGAATGAAGAAGTCGGCCTTCAGGCGCGAATCGAGCGGCTCGATCACACCGAGCGGACCAGCGGTCTGGTACGTACCCACCACGCTTATGGCTGCGCGCTCAACCACGCCTTCGATCACGGCGCGCCGCTCACCGTGCGGGCTATTCTTAATGCTCACGGCAACGGTATCGCCATCCATGATCTCGCGCTTACCGCGGCCCATAACCTTGTAGTCGCCGCTCTCGGTTATGACATAGGCGCCATGCTCATGGAGCTGCACGCGCCCGGTCAGGCTCGGACGGCGTTCGTTGCGCACCGGCCCACGCTTATTGCGAGCACCGCGCTTATGCTTGTTATTGCGCCCCATGGCGCCTCCTTGCTATCGATGACGAACTCCAAAGAGTCTACCCAAATGATTCGCTTTCCTGCCGTCCCCTAGAGATCAAAAAACGGGCCGCCCCATAAGAGACGACCCGTTGGAAGGGATGAATTCCAGGCATGCCTACACGCGCAGGTAGCGGCGCATGGCTATGGCAGAACCAAAGAGACCGATAATCACACCGACCAGAATCAGCGCAGCATAGGTCACCAGGTAGTACTGCATCGGCAGGGCAAACGACATCCAGCCGATGCTCTCCTGCAAACGCGGAATCATCAGATTGCGCAGCAGCTCCAGAACGCCGATGGAAAGCAGCGAGCCCAAAATGGCCTGCAGTACGCCCTCGGTGATAAACGGGCCGCGAATGAAGCCGTTGCTGGCGCCGACCAGACGCATAATCGCAATCTCACGACGACGCGCCGTGATGGACAGGCGAATCGTATTGTTGATGAAGATGAATGCGATAAAGGTCAAAAGGCCAACGAGCACCACGGCGGCGATGCGGATGTAGTTGGTCACCTGGAACAGGCGGCTCACTTCCTCTTGGCCGTACAGCACGCTCGCGTTGACGTCGCCGTCATCCGCGATCTTCTGGAAGTCGGCGTTCTTCTT
The DNA here is from genome assembly GCA_900550835.1 of uncultured Collinsella sp. Taxonomy (GTDB): domain Bacteria; phylum Actinomycetota; class Coriobacteriia; order Coriobacteriales; family Coriobacteriaceae; genus Collinsella. Next base: position 7,101 of record URTP01000033.1, read on the forward strand.
GAGCTTCTGGGCCGTGCTCTCGACCTTGGACGGATCGTCCATCTCAATTGCAAACGAAGCCGGCAGCGGGTTCTGGCCATCGAGCGCGCTCATGGTGGCGTCGGCGTTGCCCGACATCTTGCTCGTATACTCGGCCAGCGCGTCGTCCTTGTCCTTATAGGTCACGGACTTGACGTTATTCCACGTCTTAAGCTCGGCCTCAAAAGCCTGAACATCGGCCTGATCGGCGTCATCGCTAATGAACGCGTTGATGACAACCTGATCCTCGACGGTGCCGATCACGGAGTTCAGCATCGCGGAGCCCATGATGAACAGGCCGATGATAAACAGCGAAAGGAAGATCGTGATGACGGCGCCGAGCGAGGTAGTCCAGTTACGGAAGAAGTGACTGATTGCCTCTTTGAAGGAGTAGCCCACGTTAGTTGGTGCCATAGTTGCCGTAACCTCCCCTCTCCTGGTCGCGGATAACGTGGCCGCCCTCGAGGGCGATCACGCGACGGTGCATGCTATCGACCATCTCGCGGTCGTGCGTGGCGACGATCACGGTGGTGCCGGTGCGGTTAATACGCTCGAGCAGCTTCATGATGCCCAGCGAGATCGCCGGGTCGAGGTTGCCCGTGGGCTCGTCGCAGATAAGCAGCGGCGGGCGGTTGACCATAGCGCGGGCAACGGCCACGCGCTGCTGCTCGCCACCGGAAAGCTGATCGGGCAGCGAGTCCATCTGGTCGGCCAGACCGACCAGACGCAGCACCTCGGGCACCTGGCTGCGAATGACGCCCTTGGGCTTGCCGATGCACTGCAGGGCAAACGCCACGTTTTCGTAGGCGGTCTTTTGCGGCAGGAGCTTAAAGTCCTGGAACACGGCGCCAATCTGACGACGCAGGAACGGAACTTTGCGGTTCTTGATCTTCATGAGATCCTGGCCGGCGACCAAAATGCGACCGCTTGTGGGCTTGACGTCGCGGTTGAGCGTCGACAGCAGCGTGGTCTTACCCGAGCCGGAGTGACCGACCAAAAAGACGAACTCGCCCGGATAGATCTCGATGTTGATGTCGTCGAGTGCGGGCTTGTTGGGCTGCGCCGGATAGATCTTGGTGACGTGCTCCATAAGGATGACGGGCTCGACACCGGCCTGCTTGGCCATCTTTTTGCGGCTGGCCTGCGGGTCGATGGGCGCAAACACCGACGTGAAGTCGGGGTTGTTGAGCGCGCTGTCGAGGCTTGCGACCTCGGCGGCCTGATCGCGCTCGACCACGGGAGCCGCAGGCTGCGTGGGGTCGGGAATGCCGGCAAAAAGACCGGACTGCGCGGGCTGCGGCGCGGGAGCCCCAGGGGCCATAGGATCGGGGATGCCGGCCATGGTAGGCTGCGACGTGGCGGCGCTCATCTGAGGCTGAGCCACGCGGGCGGTCACCGTCTGAACGGGCTCAAAGCCAGCCGTGCCGGAAAGCGCAACATCGTTGTTGGGATTGTAGGCAAAGGGATCTGCCGCCGGCTGTGCCTGATCTGCCGGCTGTGCGGGGATCGGGCTAAACAGCTGATCCTCTGAATCCGGAGTGGCGAAACGACTGCCCGCGACGCTCGGCTGCGTCTTGGGGGCTTCATCGCCCGCACCGGAGGTACGGAAGTGGTTACCCACTGGTGCTCCTTATCGTCGTGCGTTTAAACTACATGAGCGCTTTGTATTTTAGCAGGATTGCCTTTGCTGCACATAAGAAGCATGGCGGGCTTTGGATTCCCGTCGGCCCCCTTGAATATCAACTTCATCCGAACACCTCCCCCGTCCGCCTCAATCGGGTATACTTCAGTCATTGTGAAAAGCCCTAGGGCTTTTAGCGGCTGCGGGTACCTGTACCTTCAGCCGCATTTTTCTTATCTTTTGGAGCCGATATGGGAGATTCCGGCACCGCCACAACAAGGGAACGGCCACTCATCGGCGCCGCCCAGCAAGTCCGCCACCTCAAGGACCGAGGGGTCCGCTTCGAGCTGACAGACGAGCGGGAGGCCGAGCGGTTCCTGCGAGAGAGCAACTTCTTCTTCAAGGTGAAGGCGTTCGCGAAGTGCTTCTCCCGCTACACCAACCCCGACTCGGAGCACTTCGGCTCCTACATCAACCTCGACTTCGCCCACCTCGCCGAGCTCACGAGGCTCGACCACCACCTTCGCGAGACAGTCCTCTCCCTCACACTCGACATCGAGCACTACATGAAGGTCGAGCTCAACAAGATGATCATGGACGAGGGAGACGATCCCTACGAGCTCATGGCGTCCTTCTTCAATTCCGAGCGCGAGAGAAAGGTCAGGGTACTCGAGAAGAGGGTCGATCTCGACTCTGTTCGGTCGAAAGCCCCGACGGTCATGGGCCTGTCCGGAGACCTGGCCGCCCAGGACGCCGAGACCGTCATCTCCGCTCTAGCCTCCATTCTGCACCTTGCATCGGATTCGCTCGACGGGATAGACCCCGAGCACACCGAGAGGAGTCTCGCCGGGCTGGGAGGGTCCTCATACACCCGCGGGCTCATCGAGAAGTACGGAGACCCTGGACACATGGCGGTCGAGGAGCTGGGGATCGACCGCGAGCTCGTGTCACTCCCTAAGAGAGCGCCCATCGTCCACGACTTCACCGCCCTCGCCCTCTGCTACATGCACATAGCCAAGAGCGAGAACGCAAGAGGGGACGCCGCCGGGCAGCTCCGAGCCCTGCGCAGACGATTCATGGCGCACAGGGACTACTTCTCCAAGCAGGGCGAGCTGAAGAACGGCCTGGCCATGCTCAGCGAGGTCATGGACAAGACGGCTGACCGGCTCTCACGGCCATAGCGGACACGTCTCGTAGCACCAGAAGTCAGCTCTCCGCATCCATCACCGCCCGGCCCACAGGTGCAATACTCGGAATAGATATTAGACAAGAGGGACAGGTGGCCTGATAGTCCCCCGATTTTGTCCTGCACTGCATCGAGGCGGAGGCATATACCGCCTTTCGAGCGCGCGTGACGCCGACGTATAGCAGGCCGATTTCCTCGATGAGCCCGTCTGGCGCTCTGCGCATCGACCCGAAGGCAAAGGGAGCCCAGAAGCTTGACGCTGCCATCAAGGCATGGCAGGACGCACAGGAGAACCTCAAGTCGGGGAAGATGACTCGGGACGGTTACGGTCTCCGGCGCGTCTCGTTCAAATGACCAGAGCGGTTTGGGAAAGCGAATAAGCTCCCTTTCCGCCTGCCACACCCTCGCATATCCGCCACTCACCGAGCATCGCTGACTGCGGTTTCCCCCATTGCATGGGACGTAAATTTCAAAATTCCGCGCACATCCCGGCGCCAAACCACGTTATGCCCTATAGGAGGTGAGGGAAGAGAATGCAAGGCTTTCCATACGGCAGCAACGGCAGGACGGACGCGCCAGGCCGCGAAAACGACTCTTTGGTGGGGCGCTTCGCAGAGGAGCACTACGACGAGGTATACCGCTACTGCGCGCGAAGGCTCCCCTCGAAAGAGGATGCCCGAGACGTGACTCAGGACGTGTTCCTTCGACTCGTGCGGAGCGATGCGCTATACGCCGAGCATGGAAAGCCCCTCGCGTATCTCTACACCTGCGCGCGCAACGTCTGTGCCGACTTCTACCGAGGCCAAAAACCGGTTGGCACCTTGGACGAGGACGATGCGCCGGCAATTCCTGACGCGCGGCATGTGGACATGGACGGACGGCTGATCATGGCAGACGCCCTTGCCCGCCTTACGGAAGAGGAGCGCGAGATCATCGAGCTGCGCTACGGCCAGGACCTGCCTATGTCCGACATCTCCGCCGTGACGGGGAAGTCGAGGTTCGCCCTCTATCGAATCGAGCGGCGCGCGCTCGGCAGGCTCAAGGAACTGATGGGAGAAGGCCATGAATGACTCGAAGCTAAAGGATGCGCTGAGGAGCTACTACGCCGCTGACGCGGCATCCCCCGACGCTTCGGCGCGCAAGCGCACCTTGCTGCTCGTGGAAGCAGAGGCGGCTCGCGCCTGCGGAGGCGCGAGGGAGGCGTGTTACATCCCGCTCTGGCGGTTCGTCGCGAGCCAGGTTCGGTTCGTGCGTCCCTGGGCATGGATGCTCCAGATCGCGCTTCTGGCATGCATGCTCGTTCTCGTCGGTGAGATCGGCCCGCACTCGGGAAGCCCCATCGTCGTCATGGCGGCATCGGCCCTCTCGGTTGCCATAGCGGCACCATCGGTATTCAAGAGCTTCGAGACCCGCGTCTGCGAGATGGAGTACTCATGCCGGTTCAGCTGCGTGCAAGTGCTGGCGAGCAGGCTTTTGCTTTTCGGCCTGGCCGACGTGCTTTGGATTACGCTCGCCGTTGCGGCAGTGCCAGCGCTCGCGGGGATCGACGCGCTTCGCGTACTGCTGTACGCATGCACGCCGTTCTTCTGCTCGTGTGCCACCTGCTTCTATGCGGCGCGCCGTCTGCCGGGCAACTCGCTCGTCGCCAGCGTCGCTCCCGCGATGTCCGTACTCGCGGCGCTCTGGCTGCTGAGCGCGACGTTCCCCCTCTGGTACGAGGGTGCGTCTCTCGCCGTATGGGTCGCGGCGCTCATGGCCTCCATGGCGCTCGCCGCCCTGGAGGCGTCAAGGCTCATGCGCTGCGTCTCGGGCGGCCTCTCGCCACACCTGTCAAAGGCGGCGCTCTAGCTCTCCTCCTGCCTATCTGCAACATCGAACGAAGGACAAGGAACGAACATGGAACTCAGGCTCGACAGGCTCACCAAGCAGTTCGGCAGCCATATCGCTGTCGATCGCGTGAGCTTCAGCTTCACGCCCGGCGTCTACGGCCTACTCGGGGCCAACGGCGCGGGCAAGACCACGCTCATGCGCATGATATGCGACGTCATGAGGCCGACATCGGGAAGCGTGCTGTTCGGGGGCACCCCCATAGACCAGCTTGGCGACGGCTATCGGGCGCGCCTCGGGTACCTGCCCCAGGACTTCGGCTACTACCCGGATTTCACGGCTTGCGACTTCATGATGTACCTGGCATCGCTCAAGGGGCTCACCGCGCAGCAGGCGAAAGTGCGCACGCGCGAACTCTTGGGCGTTGTCGGCCTCGCAGAGGCCGCAAAGCGGAAGGTCAAGACCTTCTCCGGCGGCATGAAGCAGCGGCTCGGCATCGCCCAGGCGGTGCTCAACGACCCGTCCGTCCTCGTGCTCGACGAGCCCACCGCGGGGCTCGACCCCAAGGAGCGCGTCCGCTTCCGCAACCTCATATCCTCTCTCGCCCAAGACAAGATCGTCATCCTCTCCACGCACATCGTCTCGGACGTGGAGTACATCGCCGACGAGATTCTCGTGATGCGCGCTGGCGGCATCATCACGACGGGCACGGTCGAAGAGATCACGGGGGACATCGGGGGATGCGTCTGGGAGTGCGCTGTCGCTCCGAGGGAGGCAGACGCCATGTCGGCATCGCTCACGGTGGGCAACATCCACTACGCCCAGGACGGCTCTGCCATCGTTCGCGTGGTGGCGCAGCAGCGTCCGCATCCGAGTGCGCGCGCCGTGGAGCCGACGTTGGAGGACGTCTGCCTCTACCTCTTCCAAGAGCAGTCCGGGTGCCTGCCGGTTTCGCAAACGAAAGCGGAAGTGGGGCAGGACGCAATCGCACGCAGGAAAGGAGCGCACCGTGGGTAGCCTCATCAGATACGAGCTCAAGAAGATGCTCTCAAGGCGCGTCTCGCAGGTCTCTATAGCAGCCGTCCTGGTGTTGGTCGCGGTCATAGCCTTCTTCTACGTAACGTCCCAGTACGCCCTCGAACCCAAGGAGATGGGCACCGAATTCGAGGGCACTGCCGCCATCGCCCAGATAAAGGCAAACGCGGAAGCGCTCGCAGGCCCCATCACCGACAAGAAGGCCACCGAGGCGCTCCGCGAGTTCAAGGAGTTCGTCGGTCCGGACGGCGAGGTCAAGGAAGAGTACAGAATGGACAGAAAGCCCTACGGGGAAAAGGCGGACGAGTACTGGGAGTTCAGAGCGAAGAACGGCTCCCTTATGGCGCTGCTGACAAGCCCTTGGATGCAAGACAACCAGATGCCCGTGTCCGCGGTAGCCACTATCGACACGACTGGCACCGTCGACCTCTACGGACAAGTCCGCTCGAAGATAGTCTCCGAGCTCCACGCGAACGGGGCCCTCTCGTACAACGACGAGGAGAGGGCGTTCTGGAGCGAGAAGGCGCAAGGTGTGCACACGCCCATCGAGTACGGATACGCAGGAGGGTGGGCGGAGTTCCTCAACCTCGCCCAGTTCCTCATATTCGCGATGCTCGCAGTCGTGATAACGTGCGCATCGGTGTTCAACGGGGAGTACCGGGCCAAAACCGACGCCATCCTGCTGTCCACCAAGTTCGGCAAATCAAGGCTCGGGCGCGCGAAGGCGGCAGCCTCTGTGATCGCGGCAAGCGCCATATACTGGGTCTTCACACTCGTCTTCCTGGCAATACCGCTCGTCTTCTACGGAGCCGACGGCGCAGGTCTACCCATCCAGATCTGCAACATCACATGCACCTACGGCATAAGCCTGTCAGCCGCCGCCCTCATATGCTGCCTCGTCGGGTATCTCGCAACCCTCGCCCTCCTTGGGATAGTGCTTGCGCTGTCGGCCAAGGTAGACAGCCCCATGGGAATCCTCGCAGCCGGCGTTGCTCTCATCTTGATTCCGATCTTCGTGCCGACGATGACGAGCAGCATCGCGAACCACATCATCTACCTGTTCCCCTACGACGCACTGAACCCCTTGAACCTCTTCGACATGGTCTCGTACGCCATAGGCCCTGTCGTGGTCGAGCTCCCCGTGTTCCTCGCTGCTTTCTACCTTCTGCTTTTCGCGGCGGGCATTGTTCTCGCGATAAGGACGTTCAAACGCCATCAGGTTGCCTGATGATGTCAAGCAGAGCCGTTGCCGCCAAGAATGCATGAATCGGCGAACCTTCGAGTGATTGCGTACCATCTGGGCGAAGGTGGATTGTCTGAAGGCGGGAGTTAATCCCGCCCTCTTGTTATCGCGCCGCCGATTTAGCTCGCAACGCCCTGGCCTGCGGGTGCCAGCCCCGAAATTTACTCCCTCTTTCTGACCTGCGGAAACTCACGTATGTCAGGGCGAAATCCTCTCCGATTCGCCTCTGGCTGTTAGGGTTTAGGGCTGAACGTTGCGCAACTGCGCCCTGGCCCGACCGTAAAACCTCTCTAACTTCTTTCCCCGCCGCCTTCAAACACAAAGCCGGGGTGCCCTCCACATGGAAGGCGCCCCGGCTTATTCGTTACCCAATGCGAAAAGCGGCTCTCAAGTTAAGGCCAAAGCAGACCGCCTTATGCCAAGAACTCCTTGGTGGTCGCCACGATGTTGGCGGCGTCCAGGCCGTACTTGTGCAGGAGCTCGGCACCCGGGCCGGACTCGCCGAAGGTGTCGTTGACGCCAATCTTCTTGAGCGGCGTCGGGCACTGCTCACACAGAACGTCGGCAACGGCGCTGCCCAGGCCACCGATCACGGAGTGCTCCTCGACGGTCACGACGTGGCCGGTCTTGGTGGCGCTCTTGACGATCAGGTCGGCATCGATGGGCTTGATGGTGTGCATGTTGATGACCTCGGCATCGATGCCCTCGGCAGCGAGCTGCTCGGCGGCCTCGAGGGCCTCGCCAACCATTAGGCCGCAGGCGATGATGGTGACGTCGGTGCCCTCGCGCATGACGATGCCCTTGCCTACCTCGAACTTGTAGGTCTCGGGGTCGTTGATGACCGGCGAGGCCAGACGGGCAAAGCGCATGTATACGGGGCCGTCG
>URTP01000034.1 GCA_900550835.1 uncultured Collinsella sp.
AGGAACTCAAACCCGCGCTCGGTGGCGGCGGCCATCGACTGCATCGTGTTGCTCACGTTGCCCAGCTGCTGCACGGGCTGCGTAAAGTTGCGAACGTACTGGATAAAGCTCTGAATATCGCCAGGCGTGGCATTGCCGGTCAGCGCGAGCTGCGCGCCCACCACGACGACGCCCACGTAGCCCATGTTGCCCACCAAGCTCATAAGCGGCATCATCAGGCCCGACAGGAACTGCGAGCGCCAACCGCTAATAAAGAGGCGGTCGTTTTGGCGGTCGAACTCCTCGATCGAGGCCTCGGCGCGGTCGAACACCTGAATGACGTTCTGGCCGGCAAAATCCTCCTCGATAATGCCGTTGACGGTGCCCAGAACCTGCTGCTGCTCGCGGAAGTACGGCTGCGAGAAGTGAATCATTACGGTCAAGATAATCGCGGCGGCCGGCAGCGTGAGCACGGTGACGCCGGTAAGCGGCAGGCTGATCGAAAGCATCATGACGAGCACGCCGATAATCTGCGTCACCGACGTGATGAGCTGCGTCACGCTCTGGTTGAGCGACTGGCCGAGCGTATCGACGTCGTTGGTGATGCGGCTGAGCACATCGCCCTTGCTGTGACCGTTAAAGTAGCTCATCGGCACGACGGCAATCTTGGCGGCGATCTCCTTGCGCATGCGGTAGCAGATCTTTTGTGTGACGCCGGTCATGAGCCAGCCCTGGATGAGGCTGCAGATAGAGCTCGCCAGGTACAGGCAGAGCAAAAAGCCGAGCGTCTTGGCGATCCAGTTAAAGTCGACATCGCCGGTACCGTTGACTTTGGCAACCAGGCCCTCAAACAGCTTGGTCGTAACCTGGCCGAGCACCTTGGGTCCCACAATGTTAAAGATGACCGAGCACACGGCAAAGGCGACGGCGGCAAACACGGCAATCTTGTGCTGGCCGATATAGCCGAGCAGCTGCCTCATGGTGCCCTTAAAGTCCTTGGCCTTTTCGCCGCGACGCATGCCGCCCATGCGGCCCATGGGACCACGCTGGCGGGTGGGCTTGGGAATCTGAGTCTTGGTCTCGTCTGCCATTAGCGCTCGCCTCCTTCCATGACGGCTGCAATTTCTTCTTGGGTAAGCCCCAGCTCCTCGGCGGAAAGCTGCGACTGTGCGATCTCCAGGTACGCCGGGCAGCTGCGCAGCAGCTCCTCGTGCGTGCCGGTGCCCACTACGTGGCCGTCGTCGAGCACGATGATCTGGTCGGCGTGCATGATGGTCGCGATGCGCTGGGCCACGACCACGAGCGCGGCGTCGGTAACGTTTTTGGCCAGCTCCTCGCGTAGGCGCGCGTCGGTCTTGTAGTCGAGGGCACTAAACGAGTCATCGAACACCACGACCTCGGGCTTTTTAGCCAACGCGCGGGCGAGGGCCAGACGCTGGCGCTGACCACCCGAAACATTGGAGCCGCCCTGGCTGATGGGGGAGTCGTAGCCGCCCTCGCGCTCGGCGATAAAGTCCTCGGCCTGGGCGATGCGTGCCGCCCGGTGCATGTCCTCGTCGCTCACCATGTCGCCGGCAAACTTGAGGTTACTCTCGACGGTGCCCGAGAACAGGCGCCCCTGCTGCGGGATGTAACCAATACGGCGGCGCAGCTCGGAAAGGGTCATGTCGCGCACGTCGATGCCGTCGAGCGAAATGCTGCCGCCCGTGACGTCGTACAGGCGCGGTATCAGCTGCACAAGTGTGGACTTGCCCGAGCCCGTGGAACCAATGATGCCGAGCATCTGACCGGCGTGCGTGGTGAAGTTTACGCCGCTGATGACGTCGGCGCGGGCATCGGGATACTGGAAGCTCACGTCGCGGAAGGTGAGCTCACCGCGCGGCGCGCTGGCCGCGGGCAGTTTGGGCGAGACAGGGTCGTTGATGCTGGTGGGGCAAGTGATGACCTCTTCCACGCGCTCGGCTGCGACCTCGGCGCGGGGCAGGATAACCGAAACCATGGTGAGGATCATAAACGCCATGACGATCTGCATGGTGTAGGAGATAAACGCCATCATGTTGCCGACCTGCATCACGCCGTCGGACACGCCCTGCGCGCCAAACCAGACGATAAGTACGGTGATGCAGTTCATGACGAGCATCATGAGCGGCATCATAAAGCTCATGGCGCGGTTGGTGTAGAGCTGCGTGGTCATCAGGTCGAGTGATGCCTTGTCAAAACGTTCGAGCTCATGCTCCTCGCGGTTGAACGAGCGGATGGGCATAAGGCCGTCGAGCAGCTCACGGGCGGTAAGGTTCACGCGGTCAACAAAGCTCTGCATCTTTTTGAACTTGGGCATGGTGAGGCCCATGAGCACGCCGACGACAGCCGAAACCGCGATGATGGCCACAGCGATGGTCCACTCCAGGCCGGTATGGTTGGCCAGGACGCGCATGACGGCGACGATGCCCATGACGGGAGCCATCAGGCACATGCGGATAAACAGGGTTGCGGCCATCTGAATCTGCTGAATGTCGTTGGTGCAGCGGGTGATGAGCGAGGCCTGGCTAAACTTGCCCACCTCGGCCGGCGAGAAGTGCATAACCTTGTTGAAGGTCTCGCGGCGCAGGTCGCGGGCGATGGAGCAGGCGGTGCGCGAAGCCACGGCGCCGGTCAGGATGGTGGCGACCAGCGACACCAGACACAGACCAAACATCGTGGTCGCCATGCGGCCCAGGTAGGCGTTCTGCACGTCAGCGGGGTCGATGCCCTGTGCCTTGTACTCGTCCTGCACGTAGCTCACGGCGCGCTGGGTGACGATGGAGCCCGACATGGAGCCCATTTTGTCAGCCATATCGTTGGCGCCCTCGACGAGCTTGCCCTGATCGATAAGACCGCCTTCAACGCCTAGGCGCAGGCTCTTCATGGTGATCTTACCGCCGTCGGCGTCGATCTGCTTTTGCATGCTCTGCGCGGCTGCGGCCTTCTGCTGCATCTCGGCGAGCTGCTCGGGTGTCATCGCTGCCATCTGCTCGGGGGTGGGCATGGCCTGAGCGGCGCCGCCATCGCTTGCCTCGGTGGATGCGCCGGTCATGTCGCCCATGGAGTCGGCGTCAATGCCCTGGTTGAAGGCGAGCACGACGGTCTCAGGCAGGCTCATGATGTCGGCAATCTTGTCGCCGTCGCCGCGCTCCTCCTCGGTGCCCTTGTACGTTCGAATGCCGTTATTGTCCGCCTTACTAAACACGGCCTCCACAGCTTTGGCGTCCTTGGCGCTCATAAAGAGTTCGAGGTCGTCGAGCGATTCGGCGCGAATGGTGTCGGGCACGGGCGAGGCGATGCCGCCTTGCTGCACGCCCACGTCGACGATGTCGCTCATATAGGTAGGCAGCGCCAGATCGGCGTTGCAGCTGATTACGATAAGTACGATAGCTGCGAGCAGTGCCAGGACATGCTTTTTAAAGAGCTTGAGAATCCTCACTCGGCATCTCTCCTTTCTTGATTGTGGTCGATAATTTCGTTGGCACGCCTTAGAAGACGCACCATCTCTTGGGTATCTGTTTCGCCGAGCTGTTCGAGGAAAGCCGCGGTGCGGTCCTCGAATTCCCGACGTTTGATTTCGAGGTCTTGTCGGCCTTTGTCGGTCACCGTGACGTGTACGCGACGACGGTCGGTTTTTGAGTGCTCGCGCTCGACCCAGCCCTTGCCCTCGAGGGCGCGCAGGATGTTGGCGATACGGGCGCTCGAGACCCAAGCGCGATCGGCGAGTTCGCTCGGCGTAAGCGAACCGCCGGCGAGCATGAGGGCGCGCATGACGGCCATCTCGCCGCTCATCGCCTGGTCGACAAAACGCGAAACGTGCTGGTGCATGCTGCCAAACTCGGTAAAGAGCTGACGCCCAAGCTCATGGAAATCGGTATCTTCCACCGAAAACCCCTAACACTAGAAACTATTTTCGGTGAAAGATGATACCCTTGCACGCGTACCCTATGCGGTAGTTTTTTGGGACATGTCCCAAAAAACTACTTGGCCGCTAGGCAATATAAAGAGCGCATAAAGACTTAAAATCATTTAATTGCTGAAGCGTTTCAAAGAACTATTATGCACGCGGTTAGGCGAGGGGTTGTCACCACCATGACGACTAGGACTCATATAATCGCCACGTGCGATGCTCCAACTTCCCGCAAGGAGACACCTGAATCAAGGGGGTTGGAGTCATGGCATTTGACTTCACGGGTAAAACCGCGATCGTTACCGGTGGCACTCAGGGCATTGGCCTCGAGATCGCCAAGGGCATCGTCGCGGGCGGCGGACATGTCGCGCTCATCGCAAGGAACGCTGCTAAGGGCGAGGCCGCTGTGGCCGAGCTTGGCGAAGGCAACAAGTTCTACCAGCTCGATGTTGCCGATGCGCCCAAGGCGCGCGAGACCGTCGAGCAGATTTTCACGGACCTGCCGCAAACCAACATTCTGATCAACTGCGCTGGCGTCATCAGCACCAAGAAGTTTGACGAGATCGATGACACCGAGTGGCGTCGCACCATCGACATCAACCTCAACGGTACCTTCACTATGATGAACGCCGTGTACCCGCACTTTAAGGCGGCCCATGCCGGCACTATCGTCAACGTGAGCTCTATTGCTGGCAAGATCGGTGGTGGCCTGCTCGGCACCGCTGCCTACGCCAGCTCCAAAGCCGGTGTTAACGGTCTAACCAAGGCAGTCGCCAAGGAAGGCGGCAAGTTTGGCGTCCGCTGCAACGCCGTGTGCCCGTCACTTACCCTTACCGATATGACCTCGATTCTCTCTGACGAGAACTCTCAGCGCATCATCAACGGTATTCCCCTGGGCCGCGCTGCCCAGGCTAGCGAGCCTGCGCAGATGGTGCTGTTCTTCGCTTCCGACCTCGCCAGCTTCGTGAACGGCGAGATCGGTGACTGCGACGGCGGCATCGTCCTGGACGGGTAATACCCCGCGATGATTATTCGGCGACGGCTCCTGCGACTCGGGACCGTCGCCTTCTTTCTGACATAGGCGCGTGCGACTACGATTCGCATGCATCCAAAGGAGATATATATGAGTGAATCGACTGCGGTGGAGGCGCCGGCGGCAAAGGAGCCGTTCTTTAAGATGTCCTCCATCCCGGGTGCCAATATTTTGGTGCCGCTTTTGTTGGGCTGCCTGCTCAACACGCTATTCCCCGACCTGTTCAAAACGCTCGGCAGCTTTACGCTTGGCATGACTCAGCAGGGCGCCGGCCCGCTCGTGGGCGCTTTTTTGCTCATCGTCGGTACGACGATTTCGTTTAAGAGTGCTCCTGCCGCCGCTGCCCGCGGTGCCATCATCATCGCCGTCAAGCAGATCGTGGTCGTTGCTGTGTCGCTGCTCATCCTTTATGTGTTCAACGACAACTTGTTTGGCATCTCTGCCATGGTGATGCTGGCGGCTTGTACCGGCGCCAACAACGCTATGTACGCTGGACTGATGGGTACCATGGGCAACGAGGCCGAGCGTGGCGCTGTCGCCATCACCACGCTCGTTGTCGGCCCTCCGGTCACGATGATCGTGCTCGGTGCTGCCGGTCAGGCTCCGATTGGCTGGTCGCTCGTGGGCGCCATCCTTCCGATTGTCGTTGGCATTATCCTGGGCAACCTGTTCCCCAGCTTTAAGAAGATGATGGCACCGGCACTTTCCGCCATCATTGTGCTCGTCTTCTTTGCCATGGGCTCGACCATGACCTTTGGCCAGCTCATTAATGGCGGTCTCCCCGGTATTCTGCTCGGCGTGATCTGCTCGGTGGTCTTTGCAATTCCCGTTGTCGCGGTCGATAAGCTCACGGGCGGTACGGGTGTCGCGGGTGCGGCCATTTCGAGCTGCGCCGGAGCCAATGTGGCCACGCCTGCTGCCATGGCAAGCGTCAACGAGGCCTTGTACGGCGGTGCGGTGCTCGCGACGGCCACGGCACAGGTTGCTGCCTGCGCAATCGTTACGGCTATTTTGACCCCGCTGGTCACCAGCTGGTGCTACAAGCATTTTGAGGGCCAGGGCAACGGCGATAGCAAGGCAACGACCGACAAGGCCGTCGCAGCTGCCTAATGCCAAGCGGCAATCAAAGCTAAAAACTAGTCACGCCACAGGGCGGCCACGGGGGATCCCGTGGCCGCCCTGCAGTTTCTGTAGGGTCTCTGGAACACTTTACCCTGCTAAAGCTGGCATAACAGCTAGAGTGAACGTCGTACAAAGGCAAGGAAAAATACCAAACAAATCGGTGAACGGTAGTTGTTCGCGCTCGCATTTCCTGCGGGTTTGTAAAAAACGCCTTTATGATATAAAAAAAGAAACATATAACAGCCCAGATGGAGAGGGTCGCTATGTTATCCTTCTCAAACGGGTGAAATCTTGGGTTTTGGGTTGTAGTTCCAAGGTGGACAAACGTTTTCCCTGCACCAACGTGTGGTGAAGAACGGAAGAAGCCGGTAGTGCAAGCCGAACATTCAAGAATTCAATAAGCAGCGGTGTGAGAGAGCGCCGCATTACACGTAACTAGGAGCGTGGTTACACAATGCAGGAGGCATGGGAAGGCTTCAAGGAAGGCATCTGGACGGGAGAGGTTGACGTCCGAGACTTCATCCAGAAGAACTACACCCCCTACGAGGGCGACGAGTCGTTCCTCGCCGGTCCGACCGAGCGTACCAAGGAGCTGTGGGGCGAAGTTCTCGACCTGCTGCTCAAGGAGCGTGAGCAGGGCGGCGTCCTCGATATGGACACCAAGACTGTCACGGGCATCGTGAGCCACCCCGCTGGCTACATCGATAACGCCCACCGCGAGAAGGAGACCATCGTCGGCCTCCAGACCGACAAGCCGCTCAAGCGCGCTCTGCACGTCAACGGCGGTATCCGCATCGCTTGCCAGGCTGCCAGCCAGCATGGCTACAAGGTCGACGAGAACGTTGTCGAGCGCTACACCTTCGAGCGCAAGACCCACAACGCCGGCGTCTTCGATGTTTACACCCCCGAGATGCGTGCTTGCCGCTCGGCTCACATCATCACCGGTCTGCCCGATGGCTATGGCCGCGGCCGCATCATCGGCGACTACCGTCGTGTCGCCCTGTACGGTGTCGACTACCTGATCAAGGACAAGGAGGCCCAGAAGGCTTCCACCCCGACGGTCATGACCGCCGACAACATCCGCGATCGCGAGGAGCTGCAGGAGCAGATCCGCGCCCTCGGCGAGCTCAAGATGATGGCCGAGACCTATGGTTTCGACAT
This sequence comes from uncultured Collinsella sp., assembly GCA_900550835.1. Lineage (GTDB taxonomy): Bacteria > Actinomycetota > Coriobacteriia > Coriobacteriales > Coriobacteriaceae > Collinsella. The sequence goes on from URTP01000034.1 coordinate 7,227, forward strand.
TTCCAACCCTGCTACCAACACGCAGGAGGCCATCCAGTGGATGTACTTCGCCTACCTCGCTGCCGTTAAGGAGCAGAACGGCGCCGCTATGTCCATCGGCCGTACCTCTACGTTCATCGACATCTACGCTGAGCGCGACCTTGCCAACGGTACCTTCACCGAGGAGCAGATCCAGGAGTTCGTGGATCACTTCATCATGAAGCTCCGCATGGTCAAGTTTGCCCGTACCCCCGAGTACCAGGCCCTGTTCACCGGCGACCCGCAGTGGGTCACCGAGTCCATCGGCGGCATGGGTGTTGACGGCCGTACGCTCGTTACCAAGATGAGCTACCGCTACCTGCACACGCTCGAGAACATGGGCACCAGCCCCGAGCCCAACATGACCGTTCTGTGGTCGACTCGTCTGCCCGAGAACTTCAAGAAGTTCTGCGCCAAGACTTCCGTCGCCAGCTCCTCGATCCAGTACGAGAACGACGACCTCATGCGCGTTTACCACGGCGACGACTACGGCATCGCCTGCTGCGTGTCCTCCATGCGCATCGGCAAGGAGATGCAGTTCTTCGGCGCCCGCGCCAACCTGGCCAAGTGCCTGCTCTACGCGCTCAACGGCGGTGTTGACGAGGTCTCCAAGAAGCAGGTCGGCCCCAAGTACCGCGCCGTCGAGGGCGATACGCTCGATTACGACGACGTTGTGGCAAAGTACAACGACATGATGAAGTGGCTCGCTGGCGTGTACGTCAACTCGCTGAACATCATTCACTACATGCACGACAAGTATTGCTACGAGCGCATCCAGATGGCTCTGCACGACAAGCACGTGCATCGCTGGTTCGCTACGGGCATCGCTGGCCTTTCCGTCGTGGCTGACTCCCTGTCCGCCATCAAGTACGCCAAGGTCCACCCCGTCCGTGACGAGAACGGCATCATCGTCGACTTCGAGACCGAGGGCGAGTTCCCCAAGTACGGTAACGACGACGACCGCGTCGACCAGATCGCTCACGACGTTGTGCACCAGTTCATGGAGTACATCCGCATGAACGACACCTACCGCAACTCCGTGCCCACGACCTCGGTTCTGACCATCACCTCCAACGTCGTGTACGGCAAGAAGACCGGTTCTACGCCTGATGGCCGCAAGGCTGGCCAGCCCTTCGCCCCGGGTGCTAACCCCATGCACAAGCGCGATAGCCACGGCGCCATCGCTTCGCTGTCTTCGGTTTCCAAGCTCCCGTTCCGCGATGCTCAGGACGGCATCTCCAACACCTTCTCCATCATCCCGGGCGCGCTCGGCAAGGAGGACCAGGTGTTCTTTGGCGATATCGACCTTGATCAGCTGGGCGAGTAACTATTGTTAGTGCTATACTAACAATAACGATTACTGATTAGCGCGCCGGTTTCGGCCGGCGCCTATCGATCGAAGGAGACACATTATGAAGGTTTCTGAAGTTTCCGAGACTCAGGCCGATAACCTGGTCCACATGCTCGACGCTTACGCCGAGAAGGGTGGCCACCACCTGAACATCAACGTCTTCAACCGTGAGACGCTGCTTGACGCTCAGGCTCACCCCGAGAAGTACCCGCAGCTGACCATCCGCGTTTCCGGCTATGCCGTGAACTTCCACACGCTCACCAAGGAGCAGCAGGACGAGGTCATTTCGCGTACCTTCCATGACAAGTTCTAAAGGGGTTTAACTCCCGCAGGATCGCCGGGCCGCTTTGGGTTACTTTCCAAAACGTCCTCGGACATGCAAAGAGGCTCCGCATCGCGCTTCGCGCTGCGGAGCCTCTTTGCGTCCTGCGGAATGTTCCGGAGAGAAGCCCCCGTCACGCCCCCGGATTCCCGGTGGGAGTTCTAGACCTTGTCGGCCTTAGTACATACCGCCGCCCTGCTGACCAGCGGTGGCAGCAGCGATAGCGTCCTCAAGCTGAGCGTTTTTGGGCACATCGGAGACGGTGGCCTCGGTGATGAGGATCAGGCTGGCGACAGAAGCAGCGTTCTGCAGGGTGACGCGGCTGACCTTGACGGGGTCGAGGACGCCCATCTCGATCATGTCGCCCCACTCGCCGTTGGCAGAGTTGAGACCCTGGCCGGCGGGCAGCTCGGCAACCTTGTCGACCACGACAGCGCCCTCAAAGCCAGCGTTCTTGGCGATGGTGGCGACCGGAGCGGTCAGAGCCTTCTTGACGATGTCGACGCCGATCTTCTCCTCGGGGTCGTCGATCTCGACAGCATCGAGCGCAGGAGCAGCGTCCATGAAGGCGACGCCACCGCCGGCGACGATGCCCTCCTCGACAGCAGCGCGGGTAGCCTGCAGGGCATCCTCGACGCGGTGCTTGATCTCCTTGAGCTCGGACTCGGTAGCAGCGCCGACCTTGATGACGGCAACGCCACCGGAGAGCTTGGCCAGGCGCTCCTGGAGCTTCTCACAGTCGAAGTCAGAGGTGGTGTTCTCCATCTCGCCCTTAATCTGAGCGATGCGGGCGTCGATGGCCTCCTTGGAGCCAGCGCCGCCGACGACGACGGTGTTGTCCTTGGAGATGGTGACGGACTTAGCGGTACCGAGCATATCGGCGGTGATGTCAGCGACCTTCACGCCCAGCTCGTCCAGAGCGGCCTGGCCACCGGTGAGGACGGCGATGTCCTCGAGGATGCGCTTGCGGCGATCGCCGTAGCCCGGGGCCTTGACGGCGCAGACGTTGAGGGCGCCACGGATCTTGTTGAGGACCAGGGTCGGCAGAGCCTCGCCGTCGATGTCCTCAGCGATGATGAGCAGGCCACGGCCGGCGCGCTGGACAGCCTCGAGAACAGGCATGATGTCCTGAACGCTGGAGATCTTCTGGTCGGTGATGAGGATGTACGGATCCTTCATCACGGCCTCCATGCGGTCGTTGTCCGTGACGAAATAAGCGGAGACATAGCCCTTGTCGAACTGCATGCCCTCGACGGTGTCGATGGTGATGTCGAACGTCTGGGAATCCTCGACGGTGATGACGCCGTCCTTGCCCACGACCTCCATGGCCTCGGCGATCTTCTCGCCGACCTCGGGGTCACCAGCGGAGATGGTGCCGACGGAAGCGATCTGCTCCTTGGTCTCGACCGGCTTGGCCTGCTTCTTCATCTCGGCGACGGCGGCGTTTACGGCCTTGTCGATGCCGCGACGGATGGCCAGCGGGTTGGCGCCGGCGGCGACGTTGCGCAGACCGTCGTTGACGATAGCCTGAGCGAGCAGGGTTGCGGTGGTGGTGCCGTCACCCACGGTGTCGTTGGTCTTGGTGGCGACCTCCTTCACCAGCTGAGCGCCCATGTTCTCGATGTTGTCCTCGAGCTCGATCTCCTTAGCGACGGAAACGCCGTCGTTGGTGATGGTCGGAGCACCGAACGTGCGCTGCAGAGCGACATAGCGGCCCTTGGGGCCCATGGTGACGGTAACGGCGTCGGCCAGAGTGTTGACGCCCTTGGCGAGCTTAGCGCGGGCATCGGTGTTGAACGTAATGTTCTTTGCCATGGTGAGTAATCCTCCAAAAGAAATGTGACTCGCGTCGCCGCTTCCGAGTCCTATGCGGCGGGCGCGTTCAAAGACGAATCAGAGATTCTGACGAGACTAGGCCTCGACGACGGCGTAGATGTCGTCGGCGCGCATCAGCAGATACTTCTCGCCGTCGACCTTGACCTCGTTGCCACCAAACTTACCGTAAATGACAACGTCGCCGACCTGAACGTCCATGGGGATGCGCTCGCCCTTGTCGTTGACCTTACCGGCACCCACGGCAACGATGGTGCCGCGCTGCGGCTTCTCCTGAGCGTTGCTGGCGATGTACAGACCAGAAGCGGTCTTCTGCTCGGCCTCGTCGGGCTTGACCAGGACGCGATCTGCAAGCGGCTTCAAAGACGACATGCTTGTTTCCTCCTTTGTGGGCCGCGCGGTCATGCCGCGCGGGTTAACCCTTTTTGTTTGCGTACGCGTTGAATGGTACCCACGAATGGCGGGTTATACAACACAGAGTCAAAAAATCTTATTTTTTGGCACTTAGATTTTCTGAATGTCGGAGGATAACTTATGCGCAGCCCCAAGGCGGACCGGAAAGCATGAAGTTTTAGCGCGGCAACTTTGTGAATCAGCTTCTCAAGACTACAATCCTCCAGATGAAATATGCCCAGATGAGAGGAAGGGAGGGCAGATGACTGATGAGCTGAGCACCTCGGCATGGCGAGATATAGCACCGAATCGCGATGCACGCGACTCCATGCCGCCCGTTCGCACTCGCCTGCTCGCCCTGGCTCTCGTCTTCGCCCTTCTCGCGGTAACCATCCTCTCCCCCATCGCAACCGCCCATGAGTTGCATCATGACTGCACCGGCGCGGGCTGCACCATCTGCGCCGAGCTCGCCGGCAATCTGTCGATCGCCCGTGGCGGTGACACCGTCCCCGTGGGCGCGACATCGTTCATCACCCTCTTGCTGATCTCCGCCCTAGCCGTCATCGGCACCGAGCGATCTTCATATGCCCCGGTCACCCTATTATCCCTCAGGGTCCGTCTGGACGATTAACGGCTCCCAATTGAATCAAATAGCTACCGCGTGCCACAGCGGCATCGCCTTCGGCCGTCGGCACCCCGACGCAGCCGTTTTCAATTCAGGAGCAATCTATGGACAACCGAATCTACCGTCGCCATCCCAAGCGGCGTCCTATTCGTCACCGTGGCCCCATGGCGGCGGCATATATGTCCCTTGTAAGTGCGGTCTTTGCTCTCGCCGATTCTGACGACAATGCGTCCAGCTCGACCCCGTCGAGGGACTCACTGACAAACAGCTTAAAGCCGGCGAGGATTACCCGCCCATCATGAACGACAACCTGGAGAAGCTCGTGAAGACGCTGAACTAGGAGTAAGGAACAGAGACGATGAAGATGAGCATGAAGGATCTGAAAAGCTGGATGACCGACCATCCCTACCCCCGTACGCTGGCAACGATCGGTGGCGCATCGATATGCTCGATGCTCGCCCTCGAGCTGCCCTCCAACCATGAGCTGTGGAAGATGCAGCCCGGACAGGCACTTTTAGAGCTTTTGCTCATCTTCTGCTTCTTGTGCCTGTTGTTCTATCTGCCGCACCGCCGTAAGACCCCCGCAATCGTGGGCATCGCTGCGCTCGCCAGCATCGGTATCGCCGAGTACTTCGTAATCACGTTCAAATCGATGCCCATCCAACCCGGAGACCTGTTCGCCCTCTCGACCGCTGCGACGGTCGCCGGCAGCTACACCTATGAGCTCAGCACTTTCTGCTTCATGGGGCTTGCCGCCGCGGCCTTGGGAATCGCGCTTATCGTCCTCATTCCGCGTGATGCATGTGGGCGACCGCCGCGCCGCGCATCGGAAACGTCCCCCGAGCCCATCGACCATGCAATGTCTGCGTCCTTGAAATCGAAGGACCCAAAGGCGTCTCCGGCAACCGAGGGGACATCGACAGCGCCGAGGGAGCATCCAGTCGCAACCAAATCCAAACTCCCCCTCTCCGTCGACCGTCGTACCGCACTTGTTGCCGGAGCCGTGCTGGGGGCGCAGGCCTTCATCAGCTATTACGACACCTTGGGCATCAAGCTTCATATCTGGAAGCCCCTCGAAAGCTATTACAGTCAGGGGTTTCTCCCCACCTTCATTTCGAGCGCGCAAAAAATGGTGCCGCCTAAACCCAAGCACTACAAGAGCGGTGAGGCCTCGGCGATCATCAAGCGCCTTGCCGCGCGCTGGAACGCGGGCACGAACGGCATCGCCGACCCCTCCCGTGCCGCTGCCGTCGAACAGTTTGACCAGCTCAAGCCCTCAGTCATCTGCATCATGAACGAGTCCTTCGCCGACCTTTCAATCTTTAACGAACTGGGCTGTGGCTATAAGGGGCCCGAGCGCTTCAAAGCCATCGACAACGCGCTTCTGCAGGGAGTGAGCTACATGAGTGCCTTCGGTGCCGGCACCTGCAACAGCGAGTTCGAGTTCTTAACCGGACACTCCATGGCATTCCTGGGCGCTGGCGTCTACCCGTTCATGACCTACAACCTGGCCCCGAGCGAGAACCTCGCCCGTCAGTTCAAGAGACTCGGCTATCGCACCGTGGCCATGCACCCCAACCACGCCACCAACTGGAATCGCGAGAACGTCTTCGCGGACATGGGATTCGACGAGTTCCTCTCGATCGAGGACTTCGCCGGCGCACCCGAGCTCTGCCGCAAGGTCACCGACGCCGCCACCTACGACAAGTGCCTCGAGGTACTAAAGCAGAGCGACCAGCCGATCTTCATCCACGACGTGACGATGCAAAACCACTCCGCCTATGACACGGGCTTGGTGCCCACCGACCAGCAACTGCACCTTGCCGTCGAAGGTGTGTCCGACAAAGTTATCACCTGGACCAATGAATACTGCTCGCTCATGGAAGCGTCCGATGCCGCCTTCGCCGCCTTCCTGGAAAAGCTGCGTGATCTCGACCGCCCCGTCGCCGTGGTGATGTACGGCGACCACCAGCCGTTCTTCACCGACCGCTACAACGACCTCTACTTTACCGATGAGGACGATGCCACCCATACCGAGCGCATCTGGCAGACACGCTATGTGGTCTGGGCGAACTACGATGTCGCCGGCAACGCACAAACGAGTGGGGAACTCAACACAAGCATCAATAACGTCGGCGCACTCGCACTCAATGCCATCGGTGCCCCGCTCACCGCCTACCAACGCGCACGCTTGCAAAACCGAGCGCACATGCCGGCGATAAACGTGGTGGGGGCGCAGGATGCGCACGGCGTTTGGTATACAGCCGAGGCCAAGTACGTTCCCGCCAAGACCGCTAATGCGCGCGATCGCCTGGACCGCATGCAATATCGTAAGCTCTTCGACCACGAAGGCTCGGTCTTTGCCACCCATAAGCAGGCGGCCGCCAACGAAACCGACCCCAACGCAGCTCCGGGAGCCTAGGGTTGACCAATCTCGGGCCCGGTATTCAGAAAAGTCAGTGCAGCAAAATGGCGATGCGGACAGCGACTTGGGCATGGTTTTCGCCGCTCGCACGGGTCCCCTGGGGAGCAGCGTGCATTTTTGGGAGTTTTCAGCAGGCCAGGACGGCTGCATACGCGCCGGACACACCATATTGGTCCCAAGAACGCCTTTGACCGGCGATTTGGGTCGACGGGCAAACCCCGTCAGGACAAAAAAGCGTGCCTCGCGCCGCACCGGACCCCAAAATGACGTCGATCTCCGCAATGCCACCCGACTGCAGCGGCACCGGCAGAGCTCACGGTGCTGAATACTCCATTTTTTGCACGGCCCAGGCGGGGGTACATCAGGACCGGAAAGAACATCTCAACTTTTTTTGCAATCTGCAACTGGAAGTATGCAAAACGCTAAGAGAAAGCATCGCCGATGTCCCAATTGAGCGCGCGGAGCAGCAGCGCTTCCACCCTGCGCCCA